>BTTE01000022.1:0-34860 GCA_036244975.1 bacterium
TTTTCAGGCGTTACAGGCATCAAACCTGTTTTCCGCTAAAGGTTGCTATGATGGCGGAAATTTCAAGACTATTTTTTAAAATAGGGAATTCTTCTCGAGGCTTTTCTCATAAGAATATTCACCATGCCTTCAACAGTACTGCCTAAAGACCCTGCAATGGCTTTATGGTAATTCACAAGCACTTCTCCATCTTTTCCATTGTAAATAAACAGATTCATGACAGCCTTATTGGTATTACCATAAAAGCCGGTTAAAACTCCTAATGCAATGGAGGCTCCTGTTGATAAGGGTTTGTTTGTTTCGAAGGTTCCCATTACAACAGCGTCCACACCGAGAAAGTTTGCCAATTCTTTGGGTGTATAATCTGTAATATTCTTTATGGTGATCTCCTTTTTCCCAAGTATTGCATTGGTAATCATGGGATTCTGGACACGGACCTTCAACTGCCCCTTTTTCCCCCGGGCCAAAAACCAGGAAAACATGGCTGACTGAATTCCTTTTCCCTGTGAATATTCCATGTCCATCAATTGTTGTGGTGTAATATCCCGCATTTGCTTTGGACGAAGTTTTAAAGTAACCTGAAATGGCAACACTGCAATCTCTTTATGGTTTATTGTTTTTTGGCCAAATGCCGGATTTACATACAATCGTGTCTGGGAAAAAGCACTCATCGAAAACAACACAACGACTAGTGCCAGTAACAATTTTTTCATAATTTTTTTTTGGTTAGAAATTGATACAAATCGTTCATCAAAGATAGCAATTTTTTATAATACCTTTATTTTGACCGGAATGATGTTTTCTGTTACCTTTTCACACTTTTTCCTAATTTTGCGCGCTTTTTGGATATTGAATAAATTTCTATATTTGAAAAAAATCGACCAAAAGAATTAACCAAATGGAAAAAGAAGATAAAAAAACATTTATGGCCAAAGCCATTTCCCTCGCCGAAGAAAATGTGAAAACATTGCAGGGCGGCCCCTTCGGCGCTGTGGTTGTGAAAGGTGGAAAGGTTGTGGGGATTGGTAGAAACAAAGTAACCCGGGACAACGACCCGACGGCGCATGCCGAAGTTGTGGCTATCCGGAATGCAGCCAAAAATCTGGGGACTTTCGACTTGAGCGGTTGCCAGATTTATTCGAGCTGCGAACCGTGTCCTATGTGCCTCGGCGCCATCTACTGGGCACGTTTCGATAAATTATATTACGCTGCCACCAAAGATGACGCTGCACGCGCCGAATTCGACGACTCTTTTATTTACAAGGAGTTTGCCCTTCCTAAGGAAGAACGCTCCATTTTGTCAGTGCAAATGATGCGCGAAAACGCCGTGAAAGTTTTTGACGTATGGATTAAAACCGAAAATAAAATCCCTTATTAAAATCATGGATGAGCAAACTTTTCAGCAAGCGGCAGAACTTCCCGGCAAATCCCGCTTCACGATGGCTTTTACCGGTACAGGCAGACTTAAAGTCAGGAAGCCGCCTTGTACCTAAAGATTTATAAAACGGTAGTTTATTTCCGGTAAACCTCTCCCGAACCGGCAGCATTTACTTTTAAAACAGCAGGATTGCCGGTGTAGCCCAAATCTCCGGAGCCGATGAGAGAGACTTCTAATTTATCGATGGCGTTGACAAACGCATCGCCCGAACCGGTGTTGTGGGCATTTACACTAACAGCTGCCAGTCCGCCGGCTTCTATATCTCCGGATCCGGCAACCACCATCGTCAGCTGGTTGGTACGGCCTTTGAGTTCCACATCGCCGGAACCGGTAACTTTCAAAGAGCAGGTTTCCAATTGCAGTCCGGTGGCGGTTACATCGCCCGAGCCGTTCACTTCGATGCCCAGGTTGCCACGGATACCGCTCACATCAACATCGCCGGAACCACCGATTTTTATCTGAACATTTTTTGCTTCCAGGGCGGCTTTTACATCGCCCGAGCCGGTCAGGATAAACTGCAGATTCTGTGTGACGAACAGAGACTCGCCATAAAAATCACCGGAACCGGTGAGGGTAACTTTTTGGATATTTTTCATGGTAATATGTACTTCCAGGATTCTGGCTCTCCAAATACTTTTGGTAACAGAAACTATAAGCGTGTTGTTTTTTACTTTGGTTTTGACATAGTTGAGCAGGTTGCCGTCAGCTCTGACTACTACCGAAAAATTATTACCCTGTTTTACATACACATCCACGGAGCTTGTGGAGGTAATGGCATTAAATCCGCTTAAGGCTCTGATTTGCTCTTCGATGTGTCCGTTGCCACGAATTTGCGCCTGAAGCTGAACGCCAAAAAAGAGGATAATAAGGATTGATAAAAGTTTTGTGGAAAGATAAAATGTCTTTTTCATAATTTTTTGAATTTAAATACATGAATAAGACGGAGAGAGACGGGAAAAGTTACAGGGTTAAACAACTTCAAAGTCGAAAAAATCAGATTGTTCTAATTTTTTTTGCTATGTTTCCCGGGGCTTGAAAAGATATAAGATATGCAAGGCAGAGATTAGCTACAGGATGAGCACTTCCGGTTCCAGCCCAATGTCGAATTGCTGACGGACATTGTGTTGAATAGCCTTGGCCATCTGCAGGATTTCCTGTCCCGTGGCTCCTCCGAAATTTACGATAACCAGCGCCTGCCGGTGATGGACACCGGCATTACCCACCCGTTTTCCTTTCCATCCGCACTGCTCAATAAGCCATCCGGCCGGGATTTTTACCTTTCCGTTTTCCAGCCGATAAAAAGGTATTTCGGGAAATTGCTGTTGCAAACGGTTAAACTTTTCCTGCCTGACCACGGGGTTTTTGAAAAAACTTCCGGCATTACCCAGTGTCTGCGGGTCGGGGAGTTTGGAGCGGCGAATGCTTTTGACGGCATCACACACCGCTTTTAACGTAATTTGCCCGGTAGGTTTCCCCTCAAAAGCTTTTCGGAGCGGTGCATAGCCCAGATTTAATTCCGGTTTTCTTTTCAACCGGTATGTAACATTCAAAACAAACCATTTCCCCTTTTCGGCAACCTTAAAAATGCTGCTGCGATAACCAAAGTCGCATTCCGGCCTGCTGAATGTGCATATTTTGCCTGTCATTAGATTACATGCTTCCAGGCTGACAAAAGTATCTTTTTGTTCTACTCCGTAAGCGCCGATGTTTTGTACCGGGGCAGCGCCTGCCGTTCCGGGAATCAGACTGAGATTCTCAAGCCCTCCCCAACCATTATTTACCGTTAAATCCACAAAATCCGACCAGTTTTCTCCGCTGCCTGTCTTCACAAGAACGTGCTTATCAGTCTCCTCCACAACTTCAACGCCTTTGATTTCATTGCGTAAAATCCACCCGTTAAAATCACCGGTAAAAAGCAGATTACTCCCATCTCCCATAACCAGTAGCTTTTTTTTAGCGGGTTTTCTTTCCCGGATCAGGTTTCTTAACGTGTCGTAGCTTGAAATAGCGGCAAAATAACGGGCCTTTGCTTCCACTCCGAAAGTGTTGAAGTTTTTCAAGGAGATATTTTCTAAAATGCGGATCATAGATAAAAGTGCCTAAAGTGGACTGAAGTTTGAAGTGCCTAAAGTGTCAATGCCTGAAACAGGTTGCCCACTTTTAACAAAAAATGATTAACAAAAGTAGTTAAAAATGACATCAGGAGAACCTTCACTTTTCGCCTTCCAACCCTTCCGCCTTTTCACCCTCCTAACTTTCCTTTACCGTGAAACCTGATTGGATCCGGATTTAGAAGAAAGTATCGGTACATGTTTTCGATTATGGTAGTTGTTTTGGGTGTCTTGTTTGTCCTCTGGGGGGTGTCGCCGGGGATTCCTTATTTGAGTCCGCCGCAGAAAAGGCTGAAACCGCATGAAAAAATGATAATAACTCCTCCTCCGAAAGTAATTTCTCATACAATAATGAAAATGTAATCAAAATAATTTATCTTTGCTGAAAAAAATAGAAAACAATGAAAAAAATCAGCTTACTTGTAGTGATGGCCGGGTTGCTCTTTTTTGCCGGCAAATCTTTTGGTTTCTTGTCCCACAAAGTGGTGAAGACAACATCCAAAGAAATTGTGTATTTACCTACTAATGATTTGGCGGATACTAAGTTTGCCGAAGGAGCTCAGATTTTCAAAGAAAAATGTGCAGTCTGTCACCAGTTAACCGGAACGGGTGTTCCCGGTGCTTTTCCTCCACTGAAAGGTTCTGACTTTTTGAAAGCTAATATAAAAGGTGCCATTAGTGTCGTGTTGAATGGATATAATGAGCCGGTTACTGTAAATGGTGTCCGTTACAGCATGCCCATGCCTCCACAGGTTGATAACCATAAAGATGCAGTTGCAGTAGTCAACTACATTTTAAATGCCTGGGGAAATAATTACGGTACGGTTACCATGGCTGATGCCAAAGCTGTTAAAATTGTGAGATAGCTTTTTGAAAAGTTGTTTCAGTGAAAAACCTGTAAATTGATAATCTGTCAGTTTACAGGTTTTTTTTTTGCTGTTGAATTTACTGTTGCCATCATATTTGAGAAAGGTTCATGGTTCTATGTGTTATACCTATTCAATATTTACGTATTTCCTCTATTGACTGGCCATTATAAAAATTTTATATTTGCAACCAGGCGATACGTGTATGTATATGAAGAAAATTACTTTTTTACTGTTTACGGGTGTGTTGCTTCTAATTCCATCTTATTCGTTGTTGGCGGAAGGGCATGAAGTTATTTCAAAGGCAAGCAAGTCGCGCATATACCTGGGTGCTGATCTGGTAAGCCGTTATATTTGGCGGGGAATACAATTTGGAGGAAACTCTCCGGGTATTCAGCCGTTTTTTACATACCGGAACGGAGGTTTCGAAGCCGGTGTTTGGGGATCTTTTTCCCTTTCGGGCTTTAACCTCTCGCAGGAAGTCGATTTGCATGTGAGCCAGTCGTTTGCTAAGAATATGTTTACCGTTACAGTAACCGATTACTTTTTTCCGGAGGAGTTTGGTAACTACAACTATTTTAAATACGGGAAAAATGTTACCGGACATGTTTTTGAGGGAGCGCTCGCTTTTAACGGTACCAAAAAGTTTCCGTTGACGGTTTTGGTGGCAACCAACTTTTTCGGCGCTGATGCTGCACGCATTGAAAATGACCCGAAAAGTCCTGATTTTAATAAAAAAACAGGCATTCAGTATTCGACCTATATTGAACTGGGATATCCTTTTCAGGTAAAAAATGCTGACATAAACACTTTTATCGGTTTTGATGCCACTAAGCCGCGAAAAGCCAATGTCTATACGGGATACAAAGGAGAATCAAGCTATTACGGAACCGGTTTCGGTGTGATTAACGTCGGTTTTACCGCTTCTGAATCCATTCAGGTTACTAAAAAGTACGCTTTACCACTGATGGTTTCGTTGGTAACAAACCCGCAGTCGGGAAAAATATATTTTGTTCTTGGAATTTCATTTTAATCGAAGCTGTTTAAAGTTAAATGGGATTTTCGAGAGGAACAGGCTGGCTTTAGTGGCGAAGCCCGGTTTTTATTTCATAGCCACAGCTATAAAATAAAAAATAGCTGAAGTCCAATGAAGTCAAGATGTTTCTCGTAGTTTCTCAGTTTAACTTTAAACAATTTCATCTAATATTCATTAAAATTTATAATTATGTTAGACACGGGTACAACGACTTTTATGATTTTATCAACAAGTCTTGTTATGTTGATGACACCAGGTCTGGCCTTCTTCTACGGAGGCCTTGCCAGCAAACGGAACATTCTCGGCATTATGATTCAGACTTTTGTTTCGTTGGGACTTACAACAATTTTATGGATTTCCTTCGGATATTCCTTATGCTTCAGCGGCGGACAGGGAGCCATCATTGGCAACTTTGATGCGGCTTTTCTGCATAATATTCCTTTTAACCAGATGTTTTCGGGCGGAGGAAACCAGTATCCGACATTTATCTTTGTTGCTTATCAAATGATGTTTGCCATCATTACCCCAACCCTGATTACGGGCGCCTTTATCAACCGGATTACCTTTAAAGGGTATTTGATTTTCCTGGTTCTGTGGCAGATTTTCGTTTATTATCCTTTCGTCCACATGGTTTGGGGCGGTGGATTACTGGCTTCATGGGGTGTTATTGACTTTGCCGGTGGCATTGTGGTGCATGCCATTGCCGGTTTTGCCGCTTTGGCCTCTGTTATTTATGTAGGGAAACGTATCGATACCAAGTCTCCCCCCAACAGTATCCCTTTGGTAGCTATAGGTACCGGTTTGCTTTGGTTCGGATGGTATGGTTTTAATGCCGGCAGCGAGTTAAGAGTTGATTCCGTTACAACACTGGCTTTTCTGAATACCGATGTGGCCGCTTCTTTTGCTGCCATCACCTGGCTGGTTATCGAATGGAGCCGGGAGAAAAAACCGAAATTCGTTGGCCTGATGACCGGCGCCGTGGCCGGTTTGGCAACCATTACACCGGCTGCCGGTTATGTTCCTTTGTGGGCTGCCATAGTTATCGGCATTTCAGCAGGAGCTGTTTGTTACACTGCCGTACAGTTAAAGAATAAACTGGGCTGGGATGATGCCCTCGATGTTTGGGGCGTACACGGCGTGGGCGGTGTGCTTGGAGTCATTCTTCTCGGCGTGTTCGCAACCACTACCGTGAATTCGCACGGCGCCAACGGCCTGTTTTTTGGTGGCGGTTCTTTCTTCCTGAAAGAGCTGGCAGCCGTCGTGCTTGCTGCAGCCTATGCTTTCGGATTCACTTTGCTGATGTTGAAATTAATTAACTACATCACGCCTGTAAAAGTGAGTGCCATAGAGGAAACTGTGGGTCTTGATCTATCTGAATTCGGCGAAAAGGCTTACGATGAGGGGGCTCTTTAAAAAAGATAACTCCTGAAAAATTTTTGAAGAGGCCGGCCTCAGGACCGGCCTCTTCCTTTGGTGGTAACCCGACCCACGCAACCTTGGTGCCGTGGGTTGATGGGGCCGTCAGCCCGTTTGTGTTTTGATTTTTGACTGACGTTCAACAATGGAAGATTTCTGATTGGAAAACAGCACACAAACAAAAGGCACTTAACTTTAGTCTTTTTCTTAAAAATTTCCTGCAATAAATAAAAATCAATACTTTCGCAAAGCAAAATAATATACCTATGGGTTTGATTAGAGTTATTTTTATCCTTGTTGTTGTCTGGTATGTAATGAAGCTGATTGTCAGGTATCTAATTCCCAAAGCTATCCTTCATTTTATCAACAAACAACAAAATTTTGGTAAAACAAAAAACAACCGGAAGCCTTCGAAAGAGGGCGAAATAAAAATAAAAGTGGAGCATCCCGAACAAAATAAGAAGGATGAGGGCGATTTTGGCGAATATGTTGACTTTGAAGAAGTAAAATCTGAACAAAAACCTGAAGATGAATAAAGACCTGTTGAAGAAGCTAAGCCCCTATCCGGTGGCTTTACTGATATTCCTTTCCATTACGGTGGTGTATCTCTCTCCGCTTTTTGAAGGCCAGAAGCTAAAGCAACATGACATTACCATGTTTAAAGGTATGTCGAAAGAGATTGCGGATTTTCGTGCCAAAACGGGAGAAGAACCGTTGTGGACTAACTCCATGTTTGGCGGAATGCCCGCCTGGCAGATATCGGTACAGTACAAAGACAATCTTTTCCTGTATGTGGACAGGATTTTACGCCTTGGAATGCCTCCTTCGGCCGGTTATGTTTTTCTCTATTTTCTCGGTTTCTTTATTCTTTTGCTGGTATTGAAAATTGACCCGTGGCTGAGCATCGTGGGGGCCATAGCCTTTGCGCTATCTTCCTATTTTTTCATCATTCTCGGTGCCGGACATACTTCCAAGGCCCACGCCATCGGTTATATGGCTCCGGTTCTTGCCGGCATTATTCTGACATTCAGAGGGAAATTATGGAAAGGGGGTTTGTTGACCGCGGTTGCACTGACCTTGGAAATCATTGCCGGACACTTGCAGATTACTTATTATTTGTTAATTCTCATTCTGATTTACGGGATTTACCAGCTGATAAAATCGTGGAAAGAAAAACAGATGGCCTACTTCTGGAAAGCCTTGCTGGTATTACTCGCAGCGGGAGGAATAGCTGTCGCTGTCAACATAACCCCGTTGTGGGGCACGGCGCAGTATGGGAAATATACTATGCGTGGTAAACCGGTGCTTACCAAAGAAAAACAAAACAAATCGGGTGGTCTCGACCGCGATTACATCACGGCCTGGAGTTATGGCATCGGGGAAACCTGGTCGCTGATGATTCCGGATGTGAAAGGTGGCGCTTCGGGTTATATCGGATTTGAAAATAAGTCCCTTGACAAGGCAAACCCGCGGTTCAGGAAAATTGTTGCCCGCCAGAATGCTTATTGGGGTAATCAGCCCGGTACTTCCGGGCCGGTATATGTCGGAGCCATCATGGTGTTCCTGTTTGTGCTCGGCATGCTCATTCTGGAGGATAAGCTGAAATGGGCATTGCTTGCCGCCACGCTTGTCTCTATCCTCTTTGCACTGGGGAAAAATTTTCCATTGCTCACCGACTGGCTCATAGATTACCTGCCCGGGTACAACAAATTCAGGGCGGTATCCATGATTCTTGTCATTGCCGAACTCACCATTCCGCTTGTGGGTGTTATGGCTTTGAACAAGATTTTGAAACAGCCCGGATTGTTGCTAAAAAAGAAAAAAGTTTTCTATATCTCGCTGGGCCTCACCGCCGGTTTCAGTTTGCTGTTTTACCTGTTTCCCAATATTTTTACCTTTTTCAGCCAGTTTGAGTTACAACAATTTGCACAGTGGCAGCGTACTAACAATCCGGCACAAATCGCCTCTTTTATGCACAGCCTGAAAGCGGTACGCATCGCCATTTTCCGGCAGGACGTACTGCGCAGCCTGTTCTTTATTGTGGCTGCGGCACTATTACTTTATTTCTACGCTCTCGGGAAGCTGAAAAAGGGATGGTTTATTGCCATTCTCGGCCTGCTGATTCTTGTGGATATGGCAGGTGTGGACAACAGGTATTTAAACGACAGCAATTTTGAAATGGCCCGCAGAGCTAATGATCCGTTTCAGAAAACCATTGCCGACCGCTATATATTCAGAGATAAAAGTCCGGATTTCCGTGTGCTGGATGTAACCAAAAATGTGTTTAACGATGCCAGCACCTCCTATTTTCATGAATCCATTGGCGGCTATCACGGTGCCAAGTTACAACGTTATCAGGATATAATTGATGAATATCTGATGTCTGAAATCAACAGCCTGCGGAAAGTGCTCTCCTCCAAACCGACTCCCGATGCTGTTGAGACGGATTTGCAAAAACAGCAGGTTTTGAACATACTGAATACCAAATATATAATTTACAACCCAAAAGTTGAACCGGTTCTTAATACTTATGCTTTTGGTAATGCCTGGATGGTTCAGAGCGTGAAATGGGTGAACAATGCTGATGAGGCGATTGCCGCTTTGGGAAAAGAAGACCTTCGATCGGTGGTTGTGGTGGACAGGCAATTTGCTGCAAAGGTAAAAGCAAAAAAATTTCTACTGGATGCTTCTGCCCGGATTAAGTTGTTGAAATATGCGCCAAATGATTTGGTGTATGATTTCCGGTCTAAAGTGCAACAACTGGTAGTATTTTCGGAAATCTATTATCCCAAAGGCTGGGATGTGTATGTGGATGGGAAAAAAGCGCCCTATTTCCGTGCCGATTATCTGCTGCGTGCCATGGTGGTGCCATCAGGAAAGCACATAATTGAATTTACATTTAAGCCGAAAGCGTGGACTATAGGCGAACCGGTTTCCCTGATATCTTCGATTATTTTATTGCTGGTGTCGGGCTGGTTTATTTTTTCTCTTTTGAAGAGAGCCGTTAACAAAAATAAAAAATAAATTGACGGACCTGTTAAAAAAAGTATTGATTATTACTTATTACTGGCCGCCGGGCGGAGGTGCCGGCGTTCAACGATGGGTGAAGTTTTCCAAATATCTTGGAAACTTTGGCTTTGAGCCGATAGTCATCACGGTAAATCCTGAAAAGGCTTCTTATCCGCTTACAGATTATTCGCTTGAAGATGAAATAAAAACCATTAAAGTTATCAGAACCGGAACTTTCGAGCCGTTTCGGTTTTATAAAAAATTATTGGGAAAAAAAGAGATCCCTTATGCCGGTTTTGCCAACGAAACGCAGCCCGGGACTTCGGAGAAATTATCCAGATTTATCCGTGGGAATTTTTTTATTCCTGATGCCCGCAAAGGATGGAACCGTTTTGTGTTACATGTTGCCCGTGAACTGATTGATAAGTACCATATCAAAAATATGGTTACTACCAGCCCGCCACATTCCACACAGCTCATCGGCTTAAAGCTGAAATCGGAATTTGATTTGAACTGGATTGCCGATTTGCGTGACCCGTGGACCGATATTTATTATTACAACCTGATGTATCACACGTCAATGGCAGCAGCTTACGATAAAAAACTGGAAAGCAGGGTGCTGAATGGCGCCGACTATGTTGTGGCCGTGAGCCGCTCAATTAAGAAACTGTTTGCCGGCAAGCTTGGAAAAGGGGAGGAGGGCAAGATTCATGTCATTCCCAATGGCTATGATGAGTCGGATTTTGAAAACCGGCAAAGTAGTAGAAACAGCACGTTTATCATTACTTATACGGGGACAATAGCTGACAATTATCACATTGAGAATTTCCTGAACGCGGTGGCCCGGCTTCGTTCTGAGAATATTACACTCCGGTTTGTGGGCAGGGTATCGGACAAATATAAAGATTTGATTCGCTCTCTTGAGTTGGGAAACAGAACGACTTATATCGACCATGTGAAACATCAGGAAGCAATAAAATACATGCTTTCTTCCGATTTACTTCTGTTGGCAATTCCCGATGTTGCGAATAATGAGGGTATATTGACGGGTAAGCTGTTTGAATACCTTGCTTCGGGGAAAAAGATTATCGGGATAGGCCCGGCACAAGGTGATGCTGCAAAAATCATAGGGGTGTGTAATGCCGGGCAAATGTTTGACTATGAAGAGGGTGATACTGTCGAAAACTTTCTGAGGGAAGCCTGCCACAATTGGGAAGCGGGACTTGATTCTTCAAATGAGAACTGTTGTCGTGAATTTTCGCGCAAAGCGCTGACGGCAGTTATGGCAAAATTATTCGTTTAGCGGCTGTCCCGGAAACGGTTAAAACCAGGTAAACAGATCTTCTTTTATAGGCTTGGCCGCCAGAATATTCTTAACAAAATTGGAAATGTCGTAATCTTTTTCGTTGAAAACACGGTAAAGTTCTTTCATCATCAGGTCTTGTGTGCGGATGTTGCGTTTGGTGGCAATTTTCTCCACAAACACATTGGTTGCAATTTTTCCTTCCAACACCACTTTTTCTGAAATATAAGGGGTGAAGAATCCTTTCCCGATAAGCAGCCCCAGTGTCCGGTTCCGGCTCATATCGTTAAGCGCCGTCAGACTGAAATCGCCAAAACCGCAGTAGTTGAAAATTGTTTTTTCCTTACCGCCGAAACGCGACAGCAGATAACGCATTTCGTTAATAGAGCGGGTGAGCACCAGAGACCGAAGATTTGGAGAATCATAATGGGCATCTACAATACCAATAATGATAGCATAAATATTTTTTAAAATGCTGGCCAGCTCAACACCAATCACATCAGTAGTATAATCAAGAAAAATATTGGTTTCCTCAAAAAGTTCTTTGAAAAAATCAAAATACTTACTGTTTTTTGTCGCGATGGTCATTCCCGTAGGAATGTAGTTAATAATTTCCCGTGCAAAGGAAGCCCCTTTAATGCTAATAATCGGCTGATTTACAATCTTTTCTAAGCATTGCGGAATGGTGTTGCCCTGATTTCCAAAACCTTTGGCAAGATTTACCAAAACAGCACCGGGGTTAAGAAGTGCTTTGTTCTCTGTTACATAATCAATGATGGCGGTAGAAGGAATTCCGAAAAAGATAACATCCGACTCTTTCAGGATACTTTTGTCGGAGGATGCCCGCACATTATTATTGAGTATTATAGTTGGGAAATATTTATGGTTTATATGGTCGTTGTTGATGGAATTGATGACATCCTCTTCAATAGACAAAATATCGATGGTAAAGTCTTCCTTCTTTCCGAGAATCTGGGCAAATGCAGTAGAAATCGCCCCGCTTCCCACAAGACATATTTTTAATGGTTGTGGCATAATCAAACATTTTCAAAAAATCAGGCAAAATTAGGAATTATTTTGGAGTAGCACCGTTTTCTGTCGGGGCAAGGCTAAATATTATTTTGTCCACAGGACTCCTCTGGAGGTGTGCTAACAAGCTTTTCCGATTTAATTCTATATCTCCGGTATCGCGGAAAGCGATACTTATCTATTGAAGTTGACAGGGGTAACTGTTCCATCTTTTTGATTTTCGGCCGCTTACAAGGCTGTAGAAAGATATAAAATAGCAATAGTTACGATAGTAATTGTTGATATTCCAATAGGGAACCATACCGGTGCAATCCAGGGACGAGGTATAAGAAAAAGGACATCAATTGTAGTAAGTTTGGGTGGCCATTTAATCAAAAGATAAAGTGAAAGATAATAAAACAAGTCCCAAAAAGCAAAGGTCCAAAGAAAAGCCATTATCTTTTCAAGCCATGTTTCTCCAACCAATAGCGCTACAATTACAAGCATCAATATCGTGGCTGCCTCTCTTGTTTGCTCAATAAAAACATAGCGTTTGGGTAATTTTTCAAGGGATACCTTATTTGATTCCGAGTCAACAATCCCAAGAGCCTTGCGAAGATAAACCACCACCACGCCTTCAAAATGAGCCATGGCAATGCCAAAAAGAGCTAATAATAAAATTTTTTCCAACATAAATTGTCCTCCTTTCTATTGAGGAATTTTATATAACGTTAAGTATATGGTTTTGTGTTGCATATCGTATCATGTCTGCCTGCCCACAGGCAAAAGTGCAAACTTTATGACAGCAAGATACGAAAAAATTTGCATTTACAGCCTGGTTTTTACCGAATTAAGTTATTGGTATTTAATTGTTTGTAACCTTATCAGCAAGCTCTACGCAATTATTCACTTTAATCGTATCTCCAACGATAATCAGTGATGGTGATTGCGCAACAATGTTATCCGTTACTATTTTTTTTAAAGTCGTTGTCAGAACCTGCTGTGAAGGTAGGGAAGCATTTCTTATCACTGCTGTGGGCGTATCGTCAGACAAGCCGTTACGCATTAATTTTTCGGCAATAATCTTCAGCGAAGAAGCTCCCATGTAATAAACCAGAGTGTCAGCATCCGGTATTCTGATTTTGTTTTCAGGATGTCCCGTGCAGAAAGCTACGGATGAAGCAACACCTCTGTGTGTTAAGGGAATCAGACTTTCAGCGGCGGCAGCAATAGCCGATGTTACGCCGGGAATTACTTCAACATCGATAAACCGTTGCCGTAAATAGCTTATTTCTTCACCACCGCGGCCGAATATCATCGCATCACCACCCTTTAGCCGCACTACTTTCAATCCCTTCAGCGCTGCTTCATACAACATCCTGTTTATCTCATCCTGATCTTTGCTGTGCTTTCCTTTACGTTTACCAACATATACTTCTTCTCCGCTATATTTTTTAAGGCAACTGCTATCCAGTAAGTCATCATAAAAAATAATATCTGCTTCTGAAAGGACTTTATTTGTTTTCAAAGTCATTAATTCGGGGTCTCCCGGTCCAAATCCGGCGAGGTGAACCCTGCCGAAATTTTTCCTAATGTCGATTTTCCTGAAAAGTTTTTTTAACGGCTCATTGTCCCGTTTTGCCACCACAACAAGGTTTCCCCGAAGCGGATGGGTTTCAAAAGGCCGTTCCCCGGGTTTGCCGTTGTTTTTACTGACAAGTGTATCCGTTAAAGCAATAATCTCCAGTTGGTCATTCAAAGGATAGGGCAGATCTTTTGCAGAATGAAGGACTATGTCCGCTCTGTTTTCCAACAATACGTCGAAGGATTCCTGCATGAAGAAATGCCGCAGCCCGCCATTTGTTAACAACCGGTCATCAATTTCATCTTTGTAAGCTTCTGCAAAGTCTGTTTCAAAGGTTATTTCTTTGAAACAACGCAATATCTCTTTCACCTGTTGGAAAGCCGGATTATGTTTTCTGCTGAATATTTTGACTTTTTTGATCATTTTCGAGTATCTCTTTAATCCTGTTTCTCAGGCTGATGGCCTGTTTTACATCTTTTGCATCCGAACCGACAGCAACGGTCATGTTTTTGTTTTTGTATATGGCCGGCGAAACAAAGTCAGATAAGCCGGGATCATCGGCAACATTAACCAGCAAGCCTTTCTTATTGGCATCCTGTTTTATCCGGTGGTTTAACGCCCTGTTGTCGGTACAGACATAAATAAGATCGTAGCCATCCAGCACCGACGGGCTATATTCCTGTTCCCGGTATCTGCTCCCCGAATCTTTTATCTGTTGATTCACCTGTTTTCCAATAACCATTATTTCTTTAGTAAACCGCCTCAACAGTTTCATTTTATGAAGCGCTACATGACCTCCCCCGATGATCAACACTTTTTTCCCTTTAATTTTCAATGATATGGGCAAATACTGCATTTTATCTCCGGGTTTAATGATTTACTTTACCTGCTGTTATCTCTTTTGTATTACGACTGACCAATAGTTTTCTCTTCGCTCCTGCACCAATATTTTATGGCCTTCTCCCTTTACCGATCCGGGTACATTTTCGATGGGTTCGCCATCGTCCAGTAATACTTCAAGAACATCGTCCGATTTCAGCTTCGACAGCTCTATCTTGGTCATTACAAAATTCATAGGGCAGGCAACACCTCTCAGGTCTTTCTTTACTGTTACCTTATTAGTTATCACCTCCTTTGGCTGCTCCATCGCTTTTTCAGCAGGAAACTGCAGAGAATCATCCATATTTTCATAAAGGTCAATAACATCTGCGGCCAGATCAAAAATAAGGTTTTTTTGAGACGACAGGTCTGTATAATCCTCATTTTTTACGGCATTAACAACGGCTGAATATTTCTCCGGAACCAGTCCTGCTTTAATAAATCGCTCTGTGAAACCATCAAATATTCCGGCTCTGTCTTTAGGCTCAATTCCTTTTGTTATTAAAAGCATGCGCGAAGACGCCGTTACAATCCTGGCCAGTAAAGAGACGATCTTATTATTATCCGTTACTTCTTTGATCTCATCCCGGCTCTGCCTTATCGTGTTGTAATCCACATCAATCATATCGAAAAGACCGGCAGAACATTCTCCTGCTCCTTTTCCTGCCAAAGAAAATATCTGGTCGCTGCCCCAGTCAAAGTAATAATTTTTATCATCCATAAAGTCAGGGACATTGCTGTATTTCAGACATAATTTTTTAATTTCCGCTTTTCCTCCGTTTTTGTAATAATCGCTAAAGGAATCATTAGCGCCCTTATTGTTAAGATAGCTGCGTAAGACATCTATTGTGAGGTCCGGCATATCCCTTGCGCTCACTGATCCGACGGGTTCGGCCAGTTGCGGGCTGTCGTTGCCGATAACGGCACCTGCTACAACATGATAGGCAGGAAACATGCGGTCTGTACGGCCCACTTTACCATAAAAACCAATATCGGCATTTGTTTGTTGTCCGCAGGAATTGGGGCAGCCCGATACATTAATACGTATCTCTCTTAACTGATCCAGGTCAAGACCTGAAGTGGCAAGCTTTTTTCGTAAACTTCCCAAAGCGCCTTTGGAAAGACATATCCCCAGCCGGCAGGTATTGGCACCTGTACAGGATACCAGGGCGTTCAGTATATACGACTGTGCCGTATCAACGCCTGTTTTCTGAAGAAAATTGAAAACCGTAGCGACATATTGTTTGGGAATGTTACGAAGATGAATATTTTGCCTCATGGAGAACCGGACAACATCTTCTCCGAAAGGAATTAAAAAGTCGCCCAGGCTTTTTATAATTCCGGATTTCACATCTCCAAATTCAAAAGGGACGAGAATACTGACATAGCCGGTTTGTTTCTGCTGCGTAACATATCTCTTTTCCCACAAAGTGAAAGCGCTCTTGTCAACAGGTGCTTCAACCGGAAGGTTTATTGTTGAAGATACAGGTAATAATGGTAAGTTTAAAGCCAATTTATTTGCCTGTTTAAGCGCATCGTATATCTGTTTAAATATTTCAAAAACTTTTTCTTTACCCAATCTGTAAAAAACAAAACGTAAGCGGGCTTTATGCTTATTGCGACGGTTTCCGTATCGTGAAAACAGTTCCTTTACCGCATCGGCAACGTACAGGATATCCTCCTCGGGGAGAAAGTCAAACAGCACATGTCCTACCATTGGCTTCGACCCCAAAGAACCGCCTATATATACTTTAAAACCTTTTTGTCCTTCTTTTATTCTGGCAATAAACCCCAGGTCATTAAAGGCAGCAAAAGCATTGTCGTTATCAGAGCCCGAAAAGGTTATTTTATATTTCCTCGGCAGCGTCCATGAGTCAGGTTGAGCGATTAAATAATTGGTTAACGCTATATTATAGGGGGTAACATCAAATACTTCATCATTTGATATGCCCGCATCAACCGATGCCATGATGTTCCTCACGGTGTTGCCGCCTCCCCCGCGCGATGCGAGGCCAATAGCATAAAGGTCCTGCAAAACATGATAGGTATCTTTCAATGCTAAATTTTGTATCTGTAGTTCCTGCCTGGTTGTAATATGAATAAGTTGAGAACTGTATTTTTGGGCAATTTCAGCAACTTTTTTCAGCTGAGCAGGAGTGATATACCCTGCAGAACACCGTACCCGAACCATATAGGTCCCGTCTTTACGCTGTTCGTAAATACCCATGGGAACCCTGAAAGCCTTAAACTCTTTAGGGTCGATCTCCTTAGACTGGTACGCTTTCATCAGGACTTTATATTTCCCGATCTCCTGCTGTAATGTTGATGGTAATATATACATAACTTTTTTCGGTTTTTCTGTATCAGAGCAGAATAAGGTATTATATCTTTAAGCTGAAAAACAGCTTCCGGCTTTTGGCGATGAATACACTAATTCTATAGATTGATGAATTATCCAGATTAAAAAAACAGGACCGTAAATCGTTTCGCTCTATTCAGATATTTCTATTTTCTGTGGTGTAACAACACCGTTTTTTATTTTAAATGATTTTATTACCGGATCGCCGGTGAGCGAAACGATAAAGTAGCTTATCCCGGGGTCATATGCCAGACGTATGTCTTCCTGAGAAGGGCGTGCAGGCGAAGCGGGATGACTGTGGTAATTTGCCATAATTTCGAGATTTTCATTTCGGGCTTGTTTTACAACATTAAATTGTTCTGCCGGATCGAAAGAAAAATGCTCGGGACTATGGTCCACATTGGTCAATTCGTAATGTTTTGTTATCACGCCGTTTTTCCCGCCAAGATAACCACAGGCCTCCACAGGAGCCTCCTTTTTAGCGTGGGCTATAATGGCCTCTGCCACTTGTTTTTTAATATTCACCATTATTTTTCCTGATAATTATCTGATAAATATCTCCTTTTACCCGTGATATTTTAAGTATTTCATGTCCCTGTTCCTCTGCGCTTTTAGGGACATTCTCCAGCGGTTCTCCTTTCAGTAAGCTTACTTCAAGGATATCGCCCCCACTGAGTTTCGATAGCTCCACTTTTGTTTTTACAAAAGTCATGGGGCAATGTTCTTTTGTTATGTCTAATTGATAAGTTGCCATAATATTTCTGTTTTTATTTTTAAATGAAAGGCCGTTAGCCTATGAATTCCATCTCCGAAAAGATTAAATAGTGCCTCTTAAAAATTCACGATATTTTACCGTGGGACTTGAAAACGTCAAGTTCAAGGCTTTCGAAGTGCAGAAATTCAGGAGTTTACTATAGTAAATGACTGAAATTCTGCACGAGAGTAACAGCTTGCCCCGTTTTAAGCGGGGAAGAAATTGGCGTTTTCTAAATCACACTAAATAAATATTCTGTCTCCTCCTTCCGAGTACTCAAGAAAACGGGGTACGCCAAGCACTTCTTTCACCTCTTTATCAAAATCTTCGAGGGTCAGGCCCAAAATGTGCATCGACATTTCGCAGGCATAGAGGTTTATTTTCAATGCTTTTGCCGCCTGGTAAAGTTCGTTTAATGTAGCTACATTCCTTTTCTTCATAAGCGAGCTCATCAACCCGGGGCTTATTCCCCAAAAGTTCAGTCTGCTCAGAGGCACCTTCTTTCGTCCTCCGAGAAGGAAATTAAAAAACCGGGCCAGAAAGCCTTTCCCGATAAAAGACCTGCCTTCTTTCTTTTTAATGGCATTAAGTCCCCAGAATGTGAAAAAGATATTCACTTCGTAGTTTACCGCCGCCGCCCCTGTAGCCAGTGTAAATGCCGCAACAAGTTTGTCAAAGCTTCCGCTAAAGACAATCAATGATATTTTTTTTGTTTTATTATCTTTCATTGTTATTGTTTTTTATTGCTTTAAATCACAAGCCGGCATTTCAATATCCCGGAGTTCCGTGATCGCGGGGTGCTTTCCGCAAACAGGACAGTCTTCCGATCTTTTAACATGAACCGTTCTGTAATTATTTTTTAATGTGTCGAAATAATAAAGCTTGTTTGTTAACAACTCGCCGGTTCCGGTCAGATATTTCAGCGCCTCGGCAGCCTGAATTGTGCCCAGCATCCCGGCTATTGCTCCCAGCACTCCGGCTTGCGAACAGGAGGGTACAGAGCCCTTTGGCGGTGGTTCGTGAAAGACACACCTGTAACATGTATTTCCCGGGGTATAGGTCATTGTTTGGCCGCTAAACCTTATGATTCCGCCATGAGAGAATGCTTTACCACCCAAAACACAGGCATCATTAATGAGGAACTTGGTCGGAAAATTATCCGTGCCATCAATAATGAAATCATATTCGCTGATATAATCCATTATATTTGAAGCATTTACCAAATCCTGGTATGCGTTTACTTTTACATCCGGATTCATGAGTTCAATTTTTTCTTTGGCAGAGATCACTTTAGGCTTTCCAATGTCCGCTGTAAAATGGATTACCTGACGCTGAAGGTTTGTCCTGTCCACGACATCTCCGTCAATAATTCCGATTGTTCCCACCCCTGCTGCGGCAAGATAGAGCGCTACCGGCGAACCAAGTCCTCCGGCGCCTATAATCAGCACTTTGCCATCCAATATTTTCTCCTGTCCTTCTACTCCTACATTCGACAGGATTATGTGGCGGCTGTATCGTTCAATTTGTTGTTCGTTCATAGTTATTATTCATCTGGTTTATTCAATGCCTGATTTATATCATTAATTAAGTCGCGGGCCGATTCGATGCCAATAGCCAGGCGAATCATTTTATCACTAACGCCAAGCGGCACAAGCTCTTCCGGTGTGTATTCGCAATAAATAGTGGATGCCGGATGTAATGCCAATGTTTTGTTGTCGTTTAAATTGGTTGCCCGCCTGATAATTTTTAAATTGTTGAGGAACCGGAAACACTCTTTTTTTGAAGCCAGGTCTAATGTTATGATTGCGCCGGCCAGGTTTCCAAACTGCTTTTGCGACAGTTTGTAATAGGTTGAACTTTTCAGTCCCGGATAATTTACTTTTTCGACCTTCGGCTGTTTCTCTAACCATTCAGCAATTTCCAGAGAACTGGCACAAGACCTTTCTGCTCTTAAAGCAAATGTTTCTAATCCCAGGGTTTGTAAATAAGCGTTGTGAGGAGATAAACAAGCACCAAAATTTCTATGTATCTCTTTTCTGAGCCTGGCAATAAAAGCAAAAGGTCCGAATTTTTTTGCGTCAGCATTTAATTTCGCAGAATGTGACCAGTCATAAGTTCCGTAATCAATCACTATTCCTCCTGTAGAAGTTCCTCCGCCTGAAATATATTTTGTGCTTGATATAATCTCTATATCTACATGATGTTTTTTTGCATCAAAAAGATACAGCGGGGTAAGGGTTGTGTCAGCGATTAGAAGGATTTTATTCTTTCTTGCTATCTCTGATAAAGCGCCTGCATCGGCAACTTCTAACATAGGGTTGGTAATAGTCTCCAGGAAAATAGCACGCGTGTGCTCATCAATCACCTCTTCTACACTTGTCAGATTTGTCAGGTCGGCGAACCGGAACTCAATGCCAAAAGACTTCAGTGTTTTATGAAACAACGAATAGGTGTTCCCAAACAAATGTTTTGTGGTGATAATATTGTCTCCGGGCTGTACCAGCGTAACAAAAGTATTCGATATTGCTGCCATCCCCGACGAGAAGCTTACCACACCTAAAGCTCCGGTTACCTCTTTGATAATTTTCTCCAGATGTTCTACCGTAGGATTTGTTAAGCGGGAATATACATGGCCGGGTTTTCTGTTTAAGAAAGCATCTTCCAGACTCTCCGCATCCGGAAATTCAAATGCAGCAGTATCGTAAACGGGCATCCGTAAAGCGCCGTGAACATCGCTTTTATTGTAAGAGGTGTGTAAAATTTTTGTTGTAAAATCCATGGTCTTGTTCATGTTTTAAAGTTATGTAAAACAGTTGATAAATCCGGTATCAAAACGTTTTATACCGGACTCATTTGATTAATCGATGTAGCATCCGCCTCCCATAAAATAGAGATACTCAACTTCATCATTTTCTTTTACAATTCTGGTTTCGAAATCTTCTTTTCTGACAAAAGAACCATTCAGTTGAACAGATACCATATCAATCATTTCAACTTTATTTAAAACCAGAAGTTCTTTTACGGCAATTTCAGAACCGTTTATTTTCTGTTCTTTGCCATTAATTTTCAAGTTCATGCTGTTTATTTTAATTGGTTTGTAAATATTTAATTTTATATCAGGGCGGAATGATTATACATCAAAAAGCGATGTGCTCAGATACCGTTCTCCGGTATCGGGAAATATCACAACAATTAATTTTCCTTTATTTTCCGGACGTTTAGCCACTTGCAAAGCTGCGTAAGCGGCAGCCCCCGAGGATATCCCGCAAAGTATCCCTTCACGGCTGATTAATTGTCTTGTTGTTTGAAAAGCATCATCATTCGACACTTTTATTACTTCATCAAGAATATCTGTGTTGAGAACATCGGGAATAAAATCTGCACCAATACCCTGTATTCTGTGAGGGCCCGGCTTGCCTCCCGATAATACGGGAGAGCCTTCCGGTTCAACCGCTATTGCTTTAAATTCGGGTTTCCTTTTTTTTATGACTTCCGCAATACCCGTAATGGTTCCTCCGGTACCAACGCTGGCCACCAGTATATCTATCTTTCCCCCTGTGTCGTTCCAAATTTCTTCCGCTGTTGTTTTCCGGTGTATCAACGGATTAGCAGTATTTTTGAACTGTTGGGGAATAAATGATTTTTTATAGTGTTTTGCTAATTCGCCGGCCTTTTCAATAGCGCCTGACATTCCTTTTTCTGCCGGCGTAAGCACCAGCTCGGCGCCGAAGCCTTTCAGCAGTTTCCTGCGCTCGACGCTCATACTTTCAGGCATGGTTAAAATTAACTTGTAGCCTTTGGCGGCACTGATAAATGCCAGACCAATACCGGTGTTACCACTTGTGGGTTCTATGATCACCGTGTCTTTATCCAGCAGGTTGTCTTGTTCAGCCTGCTGAATCATCGAAAAGGCAATACGGTCTTTCACCGAGCCTGCCGGGTTAAAAAATTCGAGCTTGGCGACAACTTGCGCAGCGTCCTCGTCTGTTACTTTATTCAGTTTTACCAGAGGAGTATTTCCAATAAGTTCTGTGATATTATTTGCTATTTTCATCCTATTTAACGTATATATAAAAGCAGATTATATATAAAACATATTTACAGTATTTTTATTAATCTCTTCCTGTTTGGCAGCGAGATGGTCAAGCGTCTCCGATTCCAGATAATGAATGATATGATCGTTTAAGCCCGTCCAGAATTCCTGTGCTGCACGTTGATGTTCTTTGCTACGGGTCGAATTGCTTCCCATGTAATCATTAATTCTCAAATCCGATTCAAAAGCTTTATAAATATCATACACACTAATTTCCTCAGGCTTTCTGGTTAACAAATACCCGCTCTTTCTGCCTCCGGCATTTTGGATTAATCCGGAAGCCTTCAGTGAGGCTATAATCTGATCAAGGTATTTAATTGAAATATCCTGATTTTTGGATATCTCTTTCTGAAAGATGCCTTTCCGGTTCTTTTCCAAAGCCAGCTCAACCATGGTTCTCATGCCGTATCTTATCTTTGTAGTGATCTTCATTGTTTTATACGTTTCCTACTTATCCTACTAAATAAGTAGGGCACAAAAGTATAAATTAATTTTATACCAGCCAAAGTTTTTTTTAAAAATTTTTAAAGGGGGCGGAAAAGGGGCGGGTATTTGAAATAATCACCTTATTCAGCCATAACCTCTCAAAGGCAATTCCAATTCCGCTTTTGTTTCACTCTCGCGGAATCGGGATGAAGAAAACTTACGAAAACACATATTTCTTGTTTTCTATTCTGAAAGTTATTGATTTTGAAATACCTCCTGATAATAATAAAGATAAATTTGAATATTAATCTAATATGCTGTTTATCAACCCTAATTCAGAATCATATCTTCCGTCAGGCAGTTCAAACTTTATTTCATAATCTTCAAATAATTGCATTTTTTTCTTCAAAGGGGCAAAACTATTTTTCCTTTTTATATCTTTTTATACTTTTGACATCAACATTTTAGAGTTTATTAACAGATACTAACCAGGAAGGGGTTACATTGAAACCGTTGGATAAAAACATGGATACTGAAATATGGGAACGTTTTAAAAATGGCGACGAGCAAGCCTTTTCCTATATTTTTGACACCTACCATATACAACTATTCGAATACGGGCAACGATTCACACCCGATGAATACCTGGTGAGAGACAGCATACAGGATTTGTTTTTCGAACTGGCCCGAAAAAAAGAAAAGCTCTCCTCTACCAATAATATCCTGTTCTACCTCCTGAAATCGCTCCGGCAGAAAATATTTGCCAACATGCGAAAGACGAACAAAATAAGTAGGGCAGAGATCAGTTATGAACGGATAGAAGAGTTCCGGTTAAGTTATTCCACCGAAACCGATCGGGAAGAAAAAGAACTCAAACTCAATCTATTAGCTAAAGCTATCAATCAGTTACCTCCAAGACAAAAGGAAACTATCTACTTGAAATTTTATAAAAATCTATCCAATAAAGAAGTGGCTGAAGTTATGCATATCACTTACCAATCAGTTGGAAACAGCGTACAGAAAGCCATAAGTAAATTAAAGGACATACTAAACACCACCTCTTAATCTATCGTTCTTTTCTTTAGACCATCCTCTGGTAACCTGTTTTAAAACATGCAATTATAATTTAGGAGGGGTATATTTTGTCCGGTTTTGCTTTTTATATTAAAAAGGGCAATCAGAACCAATGAAAAAAAATATCTCAGATAATATTTTTGATAAGAAATTTCAGGACAGCATCACCAAAGATTCACTGAAAGAATATTGCACGGAAAAAAAGGAAAACAGTGAATCGGCAGTTGCAATGCTTGTCGGTTACGTTCTGAAATGGAAACGAAACGAAATTAACCACACCCAAATCAGCGATGACGATTTTCAGAACATCAGGCGCAAGTCGCTGACCATTTTCCGTCGGTCAGTCAATTCGTCACGGTTGGTCATTCGGCGGCTTACGCGTATTGCAGTTGCAGCATCCGTTTTAATCGCATTTGGAATTGCCGGGTATCTCCTGGGGGAAAAACAATTCTTCTCAGCCAACGACTTGCAAAGCCAGGTTATTGAGTTCAGTACTCCCCGTGGGCAGCAGTCTGAACTAACCCTGCCTGACGGTACTTTTGTTGCATTGAATTACGACTCCAAACTAAAATATCATATCTCCCGGGACAAGAAGTCGCAGATAATTGAACTTGTAGGAGAGGCATTTTTCAAGGTAACAAAGAATAAATCGCGGGTTTTCCGGGTAATTACCCCCAACATGAGTGTCAACGATTTAGGAACTCAGTTTGATGTCAGAGCCTATCCCGATGACAACGAGACAGAAACCACTTTACTCGAAGGCATTGTGGAGATAAAAGACATTCCCGGAAAGGAAACGTCTGTTCTGCTGAAACCCGGTGAACAATGGCGTTATGACAAAAGAACCGGACAGGACCGGGTTGTAAAAACCAATGCCGCAATGGCTACGACCTGGCGAAAAGGTGAATATTACTTTAAAAAGAAGACATTGAGTGAAATTGCCAAAACACTCGAACGGATGTACAAAGTGAACATTCATTTTCAGGACGCTGAACTCGGACAGAAGGTGTTCTCGGGGATGGTGTACAAGGATGACGGCATTAACCGGTTTTTCGACATGGTTAATCTTTCGGTTCCCATTAAGGTAAAGAAAGATAGCAGTGATATCTGGATAAAGCGAAAATAAACGAAAACCGGGAAATGTTGGAGCATTTCCCGGCAGATAAATAAAACGAATAGTTGAAACTATTCAATTATTAATTTAACATTGCAAATCTATGAAAAAAAAATTACGATTTCATGTTTTTCCGCGGAAAAACATGAAACTATTATTAATCAGGCGTTCACCGTTCGTTATTTTGCTTCTTAGCCTGCTTCAGTCTGCGAGCGTTTATTCACAGCAAACAACGAAAACAACACTTTCGATTAATCTTGTGAACACTACGCTGGAAAAAGCGTTGAATGAAATTGAACAGAAGACCAATTTCGTGTTTTTTTACAATGCCGATCAAATACAATTGGATGAACGAGTCAGTCTGAAGGCTGATGATGCCAACATTGTCGATATTCTCACCCGGCTGTTTCAGGATAAGAAGATTGCTTTTAAAATAGTTGACCACCGTATTGTCCTGTATCCCAAAAAGATACCGAAAGGGCCTGCAATTAACAGTCAGCAATCCAAACAGGTAAAGGGAAAGGTTACCAATACCAAAGGCGAGTCGATTCCGGGAGTGACCATCAGGGTCAAAGGAACAACCATAGGGACAATCACAGATATCAACGGAAATTACACCCTCGCCGACGTACCGGCCAACAGCACGCTTGTTTTCTCTTTCGTGGGAATGAAATCTCAGGAAATAGAAGTGAACGGAAAAACCCAACTGGATGTAGTCATGCAGGAACAAGCCGTTGGTCTCAATGAATTGGTTGTGATTGGGTATGGTTCCCAGCGTAAGAAAGATCTTACGGGAGCTGTTGCGATAGTTCAGATGAAGGACATTTCTTCTTCTTCCATACCCGTTCCCAGCATAAGCGATGCCTTGGAGGGGCGGGCGACAGGAGTACAGGTGATATCTTCAGGAACACCGGGCAACGATGCTACATTTCGTATTCGGGGGGTAGGAACCATAAATAACACCAACCCCCTGTTGGTTATTGATGGAGTTCCCGTGTCAAGCGGATTAAACCAGTTAAATATGAATGATGTTAAAACGGTGCAGGTACTCAAAGATGCTTCAGCAACTGCAATTTACGGATCACGGGGGGCAAACGGTGTAATAATTATAACAACAAAACGCGGAAAAGGGAAATCTCATTTAGATTTCAATTACTATTTCGGGCTTCAGAAGGCCGCCAAATTGGTCAAAATGCTGGATGCAAGACAATTTGCCACACTGGATAATGAAATTATGCAAAATGCAGGTCTTAAGGAAAATCCCGCTTTCGCTAATCCGTCCTCTCTTGGAACAGGAACGGATTGGCTTGGGGCATTATTTGGCGTTGCACCCATGAAAAACTACTCACTCTCCTATTCGGGTAACAGTAAAAAGGCCAATTATTACGTGTCGATAAACTATCTTAATCAGAAAGGAATTATCCTTAATACCGGCTACAAGCGCTTTACAATGCAATTCAATACCGATTTCAAAGTATTTAAAAATTTGAAATTTGGAAATAGCCTCACTATTAACCATGATATTAAAACCGGTGCCAATACTTATCTTAATATTCAAAAAACCATGCTTGCCTTGCCCACGCAGCCAATTCTCCGGAAAGATGGTACATATTCAGGGCCTGTTGGCCCGCCTATGTGGGTTGGTGACATTGTGAATCCGATAGGATTAGCCAAAACAGTTAGCCACTCAACCAAAGGATATAACCTGATTGGATCGGTTTATGGCGAATACGAAATCATAACGAACCTAAAGTTCAAATCAACTTTTGGACTTCAGGCAAATTTTTGGAATGACCGTACATGGGCTCCCAATTACCATTGGGATTCAAGTATAAACGATAACTCTTACCTTTATGAACAATACAATAAAAACCTTACATGGGTTTGGGACAATACGGTTACCTATGTGAAATCGTTCGGTAAAAACATGTTGACTTTAATGGCTGGCACCAGCGCTCAGGAAAATCAATACAATTACCTGAACGGATCTGTTCAGAATTTTGCCAGTAATCTGACACAACAAATGGACAATGGCACGCAGCAACCCACAGTTGGTGGCAGTTTGAGTTCATGGTCACTATTTTCATACATGGGACGGGCAAACTATTCCTATGCCAACAAATATTTGATAACAGCCACGGTTCGTCGTGACGGATCGTCGCGTTTTGGTAAAGGCAATAAATGGGGTATTTTTCCATCGGTGAGTGTAGCCTGGCGAATTTCTGAAGAAAAATTCATGAAATCACTTGGCTTTATCAGCAATATGAAAATCCGTGCAGGCTATGGCATTACCGGAAACCAGAATATAGGGAACTATTCGTTTGCGTCAGCCCTTCAAACCATCAAATACAATTTTAACAATACTATAGTTGCCGCCGTGGTACCCCGGATTATGCCTAACCCTTATGTTCAGTGGGAAGAACAAAAACAGGCAAACATTGGAATTGATGCCGGATTATTCAATCAACGGATAGTTGTTGCTCTGGACGGATACATTAAAATCACCGACAAAATGCTCGTGCCAATGGTGGTTCCGGTTACAACCGGATATTCCGATGTGTATGTACCTTCCATCAATGCCGGAAAAATGGAAAACAAGGGAGTCGAAGTTTCAATAACTTCAAGGAACATGGTTAAGAAATTTATTTGGAATACGACCCTCAACTTTTCCTACAACCGGAATACGGTTAAGAACATTAACGACACGGTTCCAATGATAAGCGGAAGCATTGGGTTGAATTACACCCTTGCTCTTATTCAGGCGGGTTACCCGATAAATGAGTTTTTCGGTTATCTTACCGATGGTATTTTTCAGACACAGGCAGAAGTTGACAACCATGCAGTGCAGGTTCCCGGTAATGATCCTTACAATCGTACTTCACCGGGCGATATCCGCTACAAAGATGTGAACAATGATGGTGTAATAAATGATAAGGATCGCGTGTTTCTTGGTAACCCGAATCCTCAGTTCATTTTTTCACTGAACAATTCATTCGCTTACAAAGGCTTTGACCTGAGTATTTTCCTTCAGGGTGTCGCAGGCAATAAAATACTCAATGCCAACAGGATTTGGAGCGAAGCTATGTCAGTTGCCCAGAATCAGACCACTGCAACGCTAAATCGATGGACAGGCCCGGGAACAAGCAATTCAATGCCCCGGGCAATTTTTGGCGACCCTAACAATAATACCCGTCCTTCGGACAGGTATATTGAGGATGGTTCTTATCTGAGAATCAAGAATTTAATTTTAGGCTATACATTTCCGGAACAACTTACCAAACAGGTGCATCTGAATAAGATCAGGGTTTTTGTTTCGGTCGTAAACTTATACACATTAACCAAATATTCCGGTTTCGACCCTGAAGTCGGTAGCAGTGGAATTGACAACAATGTGTATCCTGTTTCAAGTACTTATAGTTTTGGTGTTAACCTTGGTTTTTAATCTTAAAAAAAAAAGAAATGTATATGAAACTCAAACCATTTTTCTTAGCCATACTCCTGATCGTAGCGCTCTCAGGATGTAACAAGGATTTTCTTGTCAAATCACCGGAATACTCCGTAAATACCGCCAATTTCTTTAAAACCAAAGACGATGCAATTTCAGCTATTAATGGCGCTTATCAGCCGTTACAATGGCCCAAATTATACAATATGCGTATGTGGACTACCGATATCATGGCCGGAAACAGCATTGTGGGAGCCGGTGGCGGTTCTGATGGCATCGAAACCACGAATGAGGCTAATTTTGTAACAACACCGGATAACCCGGGCGTTCTTGACCTCTGGCGCGGACCGTGGCCGGGAATTTTGCGCACCAACATTATCCTGGAAAAAGTACCCGGAATGAACATTAATGAAGCACTGAAAAACCGCATATTAGGCGAAGCTCATTTTTTACGGGGTCTTTATTACTTCATTCTTGTCCGTTTCTTCGGAGACGTACCCCTGATACTGAAGCCAGTGAACCCTGGTGATGACCTGCGCCCGAAACGTGCATCTAAAACCGAAGTTTACAACCAGATAATTTTGGACTTCCGAAAGGCGGCAGAATTACTTCCTGCCAGGAATACCTATACCGGTTCTGATGTGGGGCGCGCCGGCAAAGGCGCAGCGGAAGGCATGCTTGCCAAAGTATATTTAACACTGGGTGATTGGCAGAAAACCGTTGACCTTTCTAATTCGGTAGGAACTTTGGGATATGCCCTTGATCCCTCTTACGCTGATAATTTTGATCCTTCAAAGAAGAATTCAATAGAGTCTATCTTCGAAATCCAATATACGGGCAATGCCGGTTATAATTTCTGGTCGAATGAAAACCAGGCCTCCTGGTTGAGCACGTTTACCGGCCCACGTGGTTCGGATATGGTAGCAGGGGGCTGGGGTTGGGACCAGCCAACACAAGAATTTATGAATTCGTATGAGAAAGGTGATTTGCGTAAAGATGTAACGGTTCTTTATGAAGGCGGTCCTCCGTTTGCCGGGAAAGATTATCAAAAGTCGTATTCCCTTACCGGCTATAATCTACGCAAATTCCTTGTGTCAAAATCAATCTCGTCATCATATGATAATAGTCCGATGGATTTTCCGGTGTTGAGGTATGCAGATGTGTTACTCATGAAAGCAGAAGCACTGAATGAGCTCGGAAAAACATCAGAAGCAGAGATTCCTCTGAATGAAGTTAGAAACAGGGCGGGATTACCTAATGTTTCAGGAGGCATGACAAAAGAGGCATTTCGTCAGAAAGTACTGCACGAACGCAGGATGGAGTTAGCCTTTGAAGGACAACGGTGGTTCGACCTGATCCGTGTAAATAATGGCCAGTATGCGATTGATTTTCTGCACTCGATCGGAAAATCAAACATGAGTAAGAAATTTCTCCTGCTACCTATCCCACAAAAGGCAATTGATGCAAATCCAAACCTTAGTCAGAATCCGGGATATTAATTATCTGAATATTTCTTATCAGTTTCACAAGAAAAAAATAAAAAAATGAAAAGATTAAATATATTTCATACCTCTGGTTTGGGAAAACCATTGACGAAATCAGTCGCAGGCAGGATTTTTATACTCATGCTGGTCGCCTCCTTTGCAATACTCTCTTCATGCCAAAAAGTTGAAAAAACCAATATTGTCCTGGCAGGCGATCTGGCAATCACAACTTCTGAGGCAACAATTATATTGAACCAAAAAGACGACCGAAATAATGCGGTTACCATCAGTTGGACTACCGGAACAAATAATGGAACCGGCGCATCAATATCTTATGTTCTTCAGTTAGATAAACAAGGAAACAATTTTGCCAATCCTCTCTCTTTCGATATGGGCAAAGCTGTTTATGAAAAAGGTTTTAAAGTGTCCGAACTCAACGAAAGCCTGCTGAACTATTTTGGCTTTAAGCCAAATATTCAATCTAAGATTGAAACCCGTGTGATTGCGACAGTCCATTCCTCGCCGATAACTAATGTTACCTCCAAAGTAGTAACATTTTCGGCTACACCTTATGAGCCTGTTTCCCGCACACTTTATCTGATTGGGGATGCCTCTCCGAACGGATGGGATGTGAATAAAGCGATTGCACTCACTCCCGGTGCAGACGATCCGACAAGTTTTACCTACCAGGGGACGCTGAAAGCAGGAGAATTGAAATTTATCACCACCCTTGGGGCTCTTTTGCCTTCCTATCAGATGGGAAAAGACAGCAGCACGTTGGTTTATCGCACCGACGATGCACAGCCCGATAACAAATTCGTCATCAGCGAAGCGGGAATTTACATCATCAAACTGAATCTCGTTGACCTGACTATTAGTATTACCAAACTGCCCGGACCTCCTTATAATGTTCTTTACATGGTGGGCGATGCTACACCCAATGGTTGGGACATTGCCAATGCAACACCGATGGTACAGAATCCGGATAACCTGTTCCAGTTCACTTATGATGGTGTACTGACGCCCGGAGACTTCAAAATCCCGGTGAACCGGAATACTGACTGGCAACAGGATATGTATATGCGCGATCCGTCCGATTCAACGAAAGCCTATCTACATAAAGGCGGAGCCCCGGACGATAATAAATGGAAAATATACAAGGAGAACTGGTACCACGTGATGCTCGATTTGTCGAAGAAGACCATCACCATCGAGCCGTTCAAACTCTTCATTGTAGGCTCCGCAACACCTATCGGATGGGATATTGGCAATGCCATCGAACTAATGCAGGATCCGAATCACTGGTACATTTTTACCTACCAGGGCAAGCTGGTTGAAGGAGAATTCAAGTTCCCTGTAAACAGAAATGGCGACTGGGGCCAGGACATGTACATGCCTGATCCAAACGATCCGACAAAAATGTACCTTCACAAAGGCGGTGATCCGGATGACAATAAATGGACCATTGCCGCCGGTAATGCAGGTACGTACCTGCTCACGCTCAATGTGCAGGCTCTGACTATCGATATTCAGAAACAATAAATCAATAAAACCTGTGGAAAGAGTCAATACTCTTTCCACAGGTTTCCAAGACTCAAAGATCAATCATCATAACAATGCTTTAATTTTGATTTGGTTTTCCATGCTTTAATGAAGTAAAAACTTTGTTCACACAGAAAATTAGCCAAAAAATGATAGGGAAAAAGAGATTATTTTATTTGCTTTTCGTACTGATACTAATAGGATGCAAAAGATCCGAAACTTCGGCTTCTACGCCATACAACCCACCGCTTACAAAGGTGAGCCTGACGACTGACAAAGCACGGTATAACCCCGGTGATATCGTACAATTCGCCGTAGATAAAGAATTACCTTCTACTGCAAAAATCCGCTACCGTCACCTGAATAAAGTGATCAGGGAAGAAGATTTCTCCGGCAAATCGTGGCAGTGGACCGTCCCCGGCAACGACTTTACCGGATACATGGTGGATATTTACGAAACGGTTGATGGCAAGGAAGCGGTATTGGGGAGCATCGGTGTTGATGTTTCGTCCGATTGGTCTCGTTTCCCAAGATATGGTTTTCTTTCTAAGTATTCGCAGATGAGCAATTCAGCAGTTAATGCTGTCGTTAAAAAATTGAATCGGGATCACATCAATGGTATCCAGTTTTACGATTGTGAATTCAAACATCATCTGCCACTTGCAGGTACAACGACTAATCCCGATACGGTCTGGACAGATATTGCCGGTCGTGATATTTACATGTCAACCCTTAAAAAGTATCTTAATACTGTTCATAATTATAACATGGTAGCCATGTTTTATAACCTGGCTTACGGGGCTTTAAGCGGTGCCCGGGCAGACGGCGTATCAGACCAATGGTATCTTTATACTGACCGTTCACATGGAACAAAAGACAAGTTCGCGCTTCCTAATCCTCCGTTTAAAAGTAATATTTGGTTGTTGGATCCTTCGAATGCCGGGTGGCAACAATATATTGCCAATAAGACCGAAGATTTTTTCAAAGTTTTTGATTTTGACGGTTATCATATTGATCAGTTGGGCAATAGAGACAAAAACCTATATACGTATGACGGAGTTTCCGTTAATTTGCCAACTACTTTTGAATCATTTATTCAGTCCATGCATGCTGCTATGCCTGAAAAGAGACTGGTGATGAATGCCGTAAATCAATACGGGCAGAGCGAAATTGCAAACTCACCGGTTGATTTTTTATATACGGAAGTTTGGACTCCGAATAATACTTATGCAGACCTGGCCTCCATTATCAAGGATAATTTTTCCCGGAGTAACGGGAAAAAAAGTAGTGTGCTGGCAGCTTATATGGATTCTAACCTGACAAGCTCAAAAGGATTTTTTAATACTCCGGGCGTGCTGTTAACCGATGCGGTAATCTTTGCCTTTGGAGGGGCACACATCGAATTGGGTGAACACATGCTGTCACAGCCGTATTTTCCGAATGATGACCTCCAGATAAAAGGTGATTTGCGTGATGCCCTGGTAAAATATTATGATTTCCTGGTAGCCTACGAAAATTTACTGCGCGATGGAGGAATATTTAACAATCCTGATATTTCATCTTTAGATAATAATCTAAGACTGAATAATTGGCCACCTCAGAGAGGGAGTGTAGCTGTTATAGGTAAAGAAACAGGAAACAGACAGGTTATTCATTTGCTTAATTTTTTGGATGCCACCACGCTGAACTGGCGTGATGCATCAGGCACACAACCTTACCCGCGCGTGATTAAAGACTGGCGGTTGCAGATTGGAACAACGAAAGCCGTGAAAGAGGTCTGGTATGCCTCTCCTGATTACCGCTACGGTTCCTCCGTTAGTTTACCGTTTACGCAGTCGGGGGCTGCCCTCACTTTCACCCTTCCGGAGATGCAGTATTGGGGGATGATTATCTTAGAGTACAAATAGCTGACGTACAGTGATATAGAAACAACATGACATGGCAATCTTTTTACTCTGTGAGAATAACATAAAAATCCGGTTGAAAGAGATTGTCCGGGGATTATCCGTATCCGGTATGATCGGGATAATTTTTACCGGGATAACCCGTCCTTCACTGTGGTTGCCGGCGAATCGAACAGGAAAACGGGGAGCTATTGTTTTGGTGTGGATTTACATTACCTCTTTTGCCATCAGTTTGGGACCTTTGGGCTGACTCATATATTTGATATACCCGTTTCTCGTATGGGATATCGGACCCTCCTTTGAATCTTGTCCAACTGGTTTTTTTACAAACTGGTGGCTTTTACTTTTTTTAAAAACGTCAAACTGTTAAGATCGAATCATGGTTAGCAGCATCTTGAAATTTTCTGTTGCCTTTAATGCATGGGGCTTATTTGCGGGCATAATAATCATCTGACCTGATTCTAAAGTATTCGGATTACCTGAAATTGTGATTTCCGCTTTGCCATCAAGAATATAAACCAAGGCATCAAATGGAGCTGTGTGTTCACTTAATGCCTGCCCTTTACTAAACGCAAACAATGTTACCGTTCCGGTTTTTTTTTCTATTAAAGTTCTACTCACAACCGATTCATCCTGGTAATTTACCAGGTCAATTACAATTTCCGGTTTTACCTCCTGATTCATAATTTTTCCTCCAAATTTATTATCACTAACGACTGAGTTCACTGTTAAGTACATGAAAAGCAGGCGACCCCGAAGTATTAATCTTTCACTTACGATGAACTTGAAACATAGTTTAGGATTTGATGTTACTTCTATTTCACCTGTTTTTCATATGCGTTGTTGTACGTATGTGCTTTGTTTAATTCATTTTATATAGAGATTCAATTTATTTCTCTTTTTCTTTCTCTTTTCATCATGGTGTAAAGATAGTTCATTCTCGCTGATATTTTTGTTTTTATTTCTAATTTTTTATCCATTTGCAGAGCCTGCATTATGCGTTTTGCCAACGTCCCCTACAGCGAAGGGATGAATAACACAATTCCTAAGATAACCACAATATTTATGGCTATCTTCTAAATATCAAAGGTTGCTCCTGTTAGTTTTTCTGATTCAATCCACAATTGTTTTGCATCCGGTTCATTGTGAGATGCTTTGTTTGATTTAACCACAACAGGATTGCCTTTTTGTTCCATAAAACCATCGGGGCCATAGTATTCTCCGCCTTTCGCATTTGCGTCAATTCCAGCTCTAATTTGGGGTAAAGCACCACCATAAGCACTATGATGTGTTGCCAGCATAATTAATGGTTTGAGAAGTTTGAACCAGAGTTGTTTCTCAGCATGACGACCAAGTTCTGTTCTGGCTGTTCCCGGGTGGGCTGCCAAAACTTTAATATCAAGCCCTTCCTTTTCAATTCTTCTTTGCATTTCATATGTAAAAAGCAAGTTTTCCAGTTTTGAACGGTTATAAGCTTTTATTGGGGTATATCCTTTGCCATTTCCGTATAACAGATTATTAAAGTCCATTTTCCCAAACTTGTGTCCTGTGGAGCTTGTGTTAACAACTCGTGAACCTTTTGTTGCTTTTAATAAGCCAAAAAGTTGTGCAGTTAGGGCGAAATGCCCAAAATGATTCACGCCCTGTTGTTGTTCTATTCCGTCTTTGGTTAAACCATAAGGTGTGGTCATAATTCCTGCATTATTAAACAGAATGTCTAAACGTTTGTATTTTGCCTGAAACCGGCTCCCAAATTCTTTTACATTTTCCAGGCTTGCCAGGTCAAGTTTCATTACTGTAACCTGCCCTTTAATTTTTCCTACTGTTGATTTTGCTGCTTCGCCCTTCTCAACTGAACGACAAGCAAGAATAACTTCTGCACCTTTCTGTGCAAACAGTTTAACAGTTTCAAAACCTAAACCGCTGTTTCCACCCGTTACGATAATTACTTTTCCATCAAGATTTGGAATATTATCTGATGTCCATTTTTCTTTTTCCGTTGACATAATTAAAG
>BTTE01000023.1:0-34484 GCA_036244975.1 bacterium
AACCAAATATCTATGGATAGTTTTGCAGAAACAGCAGCCTCACTTGAGGGCGCCGGCAGAACAGTTATCTATGCAGCAATTGACGGAAAATTTGCCGGTCTAATTGCTATTGCCGATAAAGTAAGAGCTAATGCAAAATATGCGGTAGAAAAATTGACGGAGATGGGTGTACAGGTAGCAATGCTTACGGGAGACAACCGCGCAACTGCGGAACGTATTGCAGGAGAGCTTGGAATAAAAACTGTTTTTGCCGAAGTGCTTCCCGGTCAAAAAGCGGATAAAGTTAAAGAGCTGCAATCACATGGAAAACTTGTGGCCATGGTTGGAGACGGAATTAACGATGCGCCCGCCCTTGCACAAGCTGATGTGGGTATAGCTATTGGTGCAGGCAGTGATGTTGCAATGGAAACTGCTGATGTAGTCTTAATGAAATCCGATCCGTTTGATGTAATTGGAGCTATAACCTTAAGCCGTGCTACATTGCGTAAGATGCATCAAAATCTTTGGTGGGCTACAGGTTACAATGCAATCGCATTCCCCATTGCTGCTGGATTGTTTTATCCTTCATTGGGGCTTATACTGCGTCCTGAAGCTGCAGCCGTTTCTATGTCCGGCTCTTCATTGATTGTAGCATTAAATGCGCTTTTGTTAAAGAGAACCAAAGTGGCAGGTATCAAAGTAAAGGAATAATTTATCTCTTTTTTTTGTTGATGCCTGAATAAGGTTGGCCGTTTTGTCCCTTTTGGCATGAGCGGAAGCAAACGGCTGAACGATTTCTTTTCTGATGAAAAAATCAACCGGTTTGAACGGGAAAATTGCTGGCGGTTGCTTTCGGGAGAGGAAATTATCCGGATCGTGGGTTACCGTTCTTCCCATCAATTCCGGGTTACCGGCAAAACAAAAAATATTTTGAAAATCACATTAACTTCCGAATAATTACATTTCCAAAAACCTATATGTTAAAATTTTGCCTGTCCAAAATCTGAAACAGATATTCCCTATTTTTGCAAACCAATTACATTGAATAATTTCAATTTGTCAATATGAAGCGCATTTCTTTTCTTTTTATCGGCTTGCTTCTACTGGTCGTTTCCGTATCAGCACAAATTCTACAGCCGGTTCACTGGTCTTTTTCTTCCAAAAAAATTTCTGCTACCGAATATGAATTAACTTTCAAAGCTTCTATTGACAATTCCTGGCATTTATATTCACAGGATATACCACAGGCTCCTCCCGCTACCACTTTCCAATTTGAAAAAGACAGCAGCTATACCCTTATGGGAAAAGTGAACGAGCTGGGCAATGTCATTAAGGATTACGACAAGAATTTCAATATGGTATTGAAATATTATACCGACAGCGTTCGCTTTGTTCAAAAGATTAAGTTAAATGCTCCCGGTGCTACCGTTAAGGGAGATATCACTTTTATAACCTGTAATGCTACCCAGTGTTTGGCGCCAACGGATATGGATTTCTCTTTTGTTTTGGGACAGGTGAGCCAAACGGCTCAGGTTGCCACTGTTAGTCAGGAGAAACCCATTAGCGGCAAAGATAAAATCAGTATTGGCGGGAGAAAAAAGGGCCTCTGGGGCTTTTTTATTCTGGCTTTTCTCGGTGGGCTTATTGCAATTATAACACCCTGTGTCTTTCCCATGATTCCCATGACCGTGAGTTTTTTCATGAAAAAGGGGGAGAAGAAATCCAAAGGCAAGAGGCGGGCTCTTTTATATGGTTTTAGCATTATTTTAATTTATACACTGATTGGTTCGGTGTTGGCAGTATTTGCCGGACCTGACTTTGCTAACTGGGTGAGTACCCATTGGCTGCCTAATATTTTATTCTTCCTGATTTTCATGGTTTTTGCCTTTTCGTTTTTTGGAATGTTTGAACTTACTTTGCCACACTGGATAGTCGATAAAATCGATCGGAAAGCTGATAAGGGAGGAATCCTCGGTCCTGTGTTCATGGCAATAACACTGGTTTTGGTCTCTTTTAGTTGTACGGGTCCGATTGTGGGAACTATTTTGGTGGAATCGGCCGGTGGCGCGATAATCAAACCCATTGTGGGGATGTTGGGCTTTTCGCTTGCCTTTGCTCTGCCATTCACACTCTTTGCCTTTTTCCCATCCTGGCTTACCCGCTTGCCAAAATCCGGAGGCTGGTTAAATACGGTAAAAGTGGTACTGGGCTTTTTGGAGTTGGCTTTGGGAATGAAATTCCTGAGTATTGCCGACCAGGTCTATCACTGGCAAATCCTCAACCGTGAAGTTTATTTGGCTCTTTGGATTGTAATTTTCTTTCTCCTGGGTCTGTACTTACTCGGAAAACTCAAATTTATCTACGATTCGGATGTACCTTATGTGTCGGTTCCCCGTTTGATACTGGCCATTATTACCTTTAGCTTTGTGGTTTACATGATCCCGGGTATGTTTGGTGCTCCCCTGAAACTCTTGTCCGGATACCTGCCACCAAGAACCACAATGGATTTTAATTTTAATAAAATTGTCCGGGAAAATGTGAAGGCATTTTCCGGATCAAACACGTTTGAACCAAAGGAGATTTCCGGAACACCCAAATACAGTAATTTTCTGCATTTACCCCTTGGCCTGGAGGGCTTTTTTGATTACGACCAGGCTGTGGCTTACGCCAAAAAACAAAACAAACCTATTTTTGTCGATTTTACCGGACACGGCTGTGTAAATTGTCGCGAAATGGAGGCTGATGTTTGGTCCGACCCGCGGGTACTCAAACGTTTACGAAACGACTATATCATTCTGGCACTTTATGTGGATGACAAATATAAACTACCCAAAGACGAATGGGTCAGATCTTCTTACGATGGCAAAATGAAAAAAACCCTTGGCACGAAAGATGCCGATTTTCAGATTACCAAATTCGGCGTAAATGCCCAACCGTTTTATGTGCTGATGGATAGCAAAGGTAACGTGCTGGTGCAGCCAACGGCCTACGACTTGAATGTGAATCATTTTATCACATTTCTCGACAACGGCTTGAAAAATTTTAAGGACGGAAAATCTTTGTTTAATATTAATAATAAATAATTGATAATCAGTTATTAAAAATGCTTTTTGTCTTTGTTTTATTTTGTGGAACAGTAGAATTTAGTTTTTTTTTCAAAAAAACGGCTCTGAAATTTTGATATAAAAAATATTTATCTACATTTGCCGTGTTAAAACAAAACAGGATCATGCAGAATTTGTCAAACAGCTTTTTTCATTCCTTTTATTACTTTTATTTTAAAAGTATAATGGGACTGTATATGGTTTGACGTCAGTAAGAAATAAAACAATATCATGGAAAGTCCCGAATGTTATTCGGGACTTTTTTTTTGAAAAAAACGAAAGAAAAATGAAAATAGCCATGCAGGGAGTACGCGGAGCTTTTCACGAAATAGCCATTCGGAAATATTTTGACGGTAATGATTATGATGTTGTTCCCTGTGCCTCTTTTAATGAACTGTTTGATGCCTTGCAGTTTCAAAAGGCGGATTACGGCATGGTGGCCATCGAAAACTCCATCGTGGGAAGTATCCTGCCCAATTACACGTTGCTGCGGGAATCAGGTCTGCGCATTCTCGGCGAAGTGTATTTGCGCATCGAACAGCATCTGTTGGCACTGCCCGGCCAGACGGTGAACGACATAAAAAAAGTCTATTCCCATCCCATGGCGCTTCAGCAATGCCGCGAGTTTCTTACTCCTATGCGCCGAAAGGGTATTCAGCTGGTTGATTCGGAAGACACCGCGCTGAGTGCAAAATGGATTAGCGATGGAAACATGACAGGCGTGGCAGCCATTGCCAGCCGGTTGGCAGCAAAATTATATGGCCTGGATATTCTGGTCGAAAGCATCGAAACAAACAAACGGAATTTCACCCGGTTTCTGATTGTTTCTCACGAAGAAAACTATCAAAACCATCGCCGGCAGGAACAAATTAACAAATCGTCGCTCTATTTTATCCTCCCTCACCAGCAGGGACGGCTTTCGGAAGTGCTTTCGGTATTGTCATTTTATAAAATCAACCTCACCAAAATTCAGTCGTTGCCCGTTGTCGGACAGGAGTGGGAATACCTTTTTTATGTGGACCTTGTCTTTTCTAATTATGAAAAATACCGGCAGTCGCTGGACGCTGTCCGGCCATTGCTTGGCGAGCTCAAAATTTTAGGAGAATACCGGAAAGGAGAGAAAGTTCATGAAAATTAAAACAGCACACCGGCTGGAAGTTGTCAGCGAATACTATTTTTCGCGTAAGCTCAAAGAAATCGCAGTCTTGCGTCAGCAGGGTATCGACGTGATCAATCTCGGCATCGGCAGCCCGGATATGGCTCCTGCCGAAGAGGTGATTGAAACCGTGGTGAGCGAAAGTCGCAAACCGGAAAATCATGCTTACCAAAGCTATTCCGGCATTCCTGCATTGCGGGAAGCTTACGCAAAATGGTATCGCGACTTCTTTGGCGTTCAGCTAAATCCTGAAAATGAAATTCTCCCGCTGATGGGTTCAAAAGAGGGAATTATGCATGTCTCTATGGCTTTTCTCAATCCGGGGGACGGGGTACTGGTTCCCAATCCGGGCTACCCGGCTTATCCGGCCGTGGCGCGATTGCTGGGAGCACGTATTCGCTATTTTGATTTAACGGAAGAAAACCGGTGGTATCCCGATTTGGATGCCCTGGAAAAAACCGATTTGTCCGGTGTGAAAATCATGTGGGTCAATTATCCCAATATGCCCACCGGCGTACGCGCTTCCACAGAACTTTTTACAACGCTTACGGATTTTGGCCTTCGCCATAACATATTGATTGTCAATGATAATCCATATAGCTTCATTTTAAATGAAGAACAACTGAGTTTGCTGAGCATTCCGGGAGCAAAAGAGATTGCGCTGGAACTGAATTCGCTGAGCAAATCGCACAACATGGCAGGCTGGCGGCTGGGTATGCTGGCCGGCCATTCCGAATATGTCAGTGCTGTTTTGCAGGTGAAAAGTAACATGGATTCGGGGATGTTTAAGCCGTTGCAACTGGCAGCGGTAAAAGCTTTACAGCAGCCTGCGGGTTGGTATCGGCAGCTGAATGAAATTTACCGGGAAAGAAGAGAAGCTGCTTTTGAAATTCTAAATGCGTTGCAATGCACTTACGATAAAAATCAGACGGGCATGTTTGTGTGGGCAAAAATTCCGGAAAAAAGCCGGGACTCGGAACAATTTTCGGACAGCATTCTAAAAAAGAATCAGGTGTTTTTAAGTCCGGGATTTATTTTCGGCCAGGGAGGCGTTCGTTACGTTCGTCTTTCGCTCTGCTCCGAAAAAAGCCGTTTGCTGGAAGCGGCCTCACGAATAAAAGAGAAACCCATCATTAAACAGGAGATAATTTCATGATAAACGTTTGTATTGTAGGCATAGGCCTCATTGGCGGCTCCATGGCGCTGGATTTGAAAAAACGGGCGTTTGCCCAAAAGGTTGTCGGCGTGGACATCAATCCGCAGCATGCCAACATAGCCAAACTCAGCAGGTTGGTGGATGAAACCATGGATTTGGAGGCTGCTGTAACCCAATCCGATTTAATCATCGTCGCCACACCCATAGATGCGGCCAAAATACTGTTGCCGGAGATATTGACACTTTGTGAGGGCACGGAAAAAGTGATTACCGATGTGGGCTCCACCAAAGCAGGAATTCTTCAGGAGATTCAAAGTCATCCCAACCGGGCGCAGTATGTGGCTGCGCATCCCATGGCCGGAACGGAATTTTCGGGACCGCTGGCAGCCATCAGCAGGTTGTTCGACTACAAAGCGGCCATTATTTGCGACGAGGAACACAGTGCGCCGCAAGCGCTAACACTGGTAAAACAAATGTACAAAACCCTGCACATGAAAGTCATCTTTATGCAGCCACACGAGCATGATGTGAGTGCCGCGTACGTGTCGCATATTTCACACATTTCCGCTTTTGCCTTGTCGCTGGCGGTGCTGGAAAAAGAAAAAGATGAGAAACGCATCCTCGACCTCGCCAGCGGGGGGTTTGCCTCCACGGTACGACTGGCAAAAAGTTCGGCGGAAATGTGGGTGCCGGTCTTTGATCAGAATTCCGATTTTGTGCTGGAGGTACTGGATACCTATATTGAAAAGCTACAACGCTTCCGGGAGGCTATCAATAAAAAAGACCTTCAACAACTGACAACCCTGATTCACGAATCAAATAAAATTCAAAAGATACTTTAAAAACTTAATATCATGCCAAAGAATATGCAAATCAAACCTTTAACAGAATGGGAAGAGTACAACGAACGGCCTTTTGTTGTTGCCGGCCCCTGTAGCGCCGAATCGGAAAAACAAGTTATGGAAACAGCCATCGGACTGAAAAAGTCCGGCAAAACGGATATGCTGCGTGTCGGTATCTGGAAACCACGGACACGTCCCAACAGCTTTGAAGGAGTCGGGTCAAAAGGTTTACCCTGGCTGAAGAAAGCGAAAAAAGAAACCGGCCTGCCGTTGACTATTGAAGTAGCTAATGCCACACATGTTTACGAAGCGCTGAAATTCGGGGTGGACGTTTTGTGGCTCGGTGCACGGACTACGGCCAATCCTTTTGCCGTGCAGGAGATTGCCAATGCGCTGGAAGGCGCCGATGTGGGTGTTCTTATCAAAAATCCGGTGAACCCCGACCTGGAACTTTGGATAGGCGCCATCGAGCGGATTTACCAGGCCGGCATCCGTAAAATAGGGCTGATACATCGCGGGTTTTCAACTTACGAAAAAACGACCTATCGCAATCTGCCCCAGTGGCAGATTCCTATTGAGATGAAAAGCCGCCTGCCGAAAATACCCATGCTGAACGACCCCAGCCATATCGGGGGCGATGCCGCTTTGCTTTTGGATATTTCGCAAAAAGCTATGGATTTGAATTTTGATGGCCTGATGATCGAGTCGCACATCAACCCTAAGGCAGCACTGAGCGATGCCAAACAGCAGATTACACCTGTAGCGTTGGGTGCTTTGCTTGCTAAACTGATTTTACGTAGTCCCCGGCCACAGGGCGAACAACAACTGAATGTACTGGAAGAGCTGCGTGGGAAAATCGACTGGCTCGACGATCAGTTTCTGGAACTGATTGAACAGCGCATGCAGGTAGTGGAAACCATCGGTGAATACAAGAAACGAAACAATATCAGTATTTTACAAAACAAACGATGGGAAGACATTATTTACAAAAACATTGAAAGAGGCGCTAAAAAAGGGCTGAGCCGCGAGTTTATCAACCGTACTTTCAAAGCTATCCATCAGGAATCGATCAACCACCAAATGGAGATACTGAACGGAAAACCGAAGAAAAAATAACCGGCATTTTTTGGCTGTGTTCTCTTTAAGTCCGGACGTTTAAAGCGGTTATCGATTTTCATAAAGTCGTTCCTGTTCATAAGGTTGTAACCCGGCACAATCAGTTTTATAACGGATTGCACTCTCTTTTGCCTTCACTTTTTGTGAAATAATGCTAAAATCCCGCAAGGGGTAATAATCTTTTTTTAAGAAAAGAGAGATTTGATGATGCCTTATCACGAAGTTTTTTTTCTTCCGAAGTATTCCGATGAAACACCAGGTAGAAAAGAATGCTTTTTTTGTTTACTTTTGGCTATTGCAAAATCAAACTGTTTTACAAAAAGGCATTGTGTTGTAAAAACAGATATAGATTTTTTGCCTTACTTGCCAAAATGTTGGCAGACATATACAAAATCAGAAAACTGGATACAAAGCGCTTAAAAAATATTTGTTCGGAACCATACAAAAACATAGATCATGAAAAAATTAAAAAGCTGGATAATTCTCGCTGTAATCTTTTTTGCCTTACTTTATTTATTCGGTCTGTTTGTCGACTACTACGGCGATTGGCTTTGGTTTGGAAATATGGGATACAGCAGCGTATTTGATACCATGCTTCTGGCTCAGATTTTCTCTTTTCTCTTATTTTTTATTCTTTTTGCACTGTTCTCGGCCTTTCATGTTCGTTTGGCATATCAAAGAGGAAACCTGAGCAGAGACAACCAGTTTCTTCAGGAAGATGACCCACGGGCGCTTATTCTGCCATTGTACCGGGGGAAGGCGGTTTTTTGGTTCTGGTCAGCGGTTATTTTGTTTTTTGCCATTATTATGGGGTCCTCCGCCTCGGGCCACTGGAGCGCTTTCTTGCAATTCATCCATCCTACTTCTTTCGGAATAAAAGATCCTATTCTGGGAAAAGATGTCGGATTTTATGTTTTTAAACTTCCCACATATCAGTTTATCGTCGGTTGGTATCTCTTTATGGTAGCGCTCACTTTTGCAGTAGTCCTGTTCTCTTATTATCTTGACAACGCCTTTGGTTATCAGGAGAACAGGTTCCGAATTTCAGGGAAGGCAAAAGACCACATGATTCAGCTCGCTGCCTTTTTTGGAGTGGGTGTTTCCGCACTTTTTCTCCTTAAGATTTACAATATCCTATTCTCTTCCCACGGAGTGGCTTACGGCCCTTCCTATATGGATGTGTACGCCCAGATTCCCGCTTACCGCGTCATATTTGTTTTCAGTTTGCTGGTTTCTCTCCTTTTGTTTTTATATCCTTACTACAGAAAGCGGAAACTTCTTTTATATACTGTTGTAGCCTGGGCTTTGATATGGGTTGGCTTTGTTTGGATTTATCCCGATCTCATCGAGCAATATATTGTAAAACCTAACGAACTGAAAAAAGAGACCCCTTATATTTTGAATAACATCAAACTGACCCGGGAAGCTTATGGTCTCAACAAAATTAAGGTGAAGCCTTTCCCCGTTACACAGAACATAACATATAAAGACATCCTGAAAAATTATCGTACCATCGAAAACATTCGTTTGTGGGACCGCAGACCCTTAATACAAACTTACAAACAATTGCAGGAAATACGCTTGTATTATGATTTTAGTAGTGTACAGGTTGATCGTTATCATTTTAAGAAATACACAGAGGTTGCCTTAGGAGCCAGGGAATTGCCCGTATCGGAAATTCCTGCCCGTGCCCGAACCTGGGTAAATGACCATCTGATTTATACTCACGGATACGGTGTGGTGATGAGTCCGGTAAATAAAATTACGCCCAACGGCATGCCGGAACTTATTGTAAAAGATATTCCCCCGGTAACCACAGTACCTCTGAATCTTAAGCAAATGGCTATCTATTATGGCGAAGAAACCGACCAATATGTCCTGGTTAACACAAAAGCCAAAGAGTTTGATTATCCCAAGGGTAATGAGAATGTTTACTCCAGTTATAAGGGAAAAGGAGGGGTGCGAATTTCATCCCTTTTCAGGCGACTGGTTTACGCCTGGAAACTTTCGGATATAAAAATTCTTCTTACCGGCTACTTTACTGACCAAAGCCGCATTATGTTTTACCGGAACATCAAGCTGCGTGATAAAATCCTTGCTCCGTTTCTCTCTTTCGACAGCCAGCCTTATCCTGTGGTGGGCAAGGATGGTCAACTCTACTGGATGCACGATGCTTACACCACGAGTAATATGTTCCCCTATTCGGAACCGGTTTTTCAAAATCCCATTGAAAGAGGGATAAATTACATCAACAACTCCGTGAAAGTAGTTATCAATGCTTACAACGGAAACGTTTCCTTTTATGTTATCAATCCCAAGGACCCGTTGATTCAGACCTTTCAAAAGACATATCCCAGGCTTTTTAAACCTTACAGTGCCATGCCCGATTTCCTGAAAGCGCACATCCGGTATCCTACCGATTTGTTTAGCATTCAGACGAAAATGTACAACGTGTATCACATGACCGATCCTAAAGTTTTTTATAATCAGGAGGACTACTGGCAGGTTCCCAACGAAATATACAGTGACGAACAGCAGAAAATGTTTCCCTATTACATTATTATGCGGTTACCGAAAACCAAAAAGGAGGAATTCATTCTGATGCTGCCACTGACCCCTTCGGGTAAAGATAACATGGTAGCCTGGATAGGCGCCCGTAGCGATGCCCCTCATTACGGTGATCTGATTGTTTATACCCTTCCAAAAGATAAGCTGATATACGGGCCTATGCAAATTGAAGCGCGGATTAATCAGAAACCAGATATCTCTTCCGAGTTAACCCTTTGGGGACAACAAGGATCGCAGGTTATCAAAGGCAACCAGCTGGTGATTCCCATTAAGAATTCATTTCTTTATGTGGAACCGGTTTACCTGCAATCGGAGCAGGGCCAGATTCCCGAATTGAAAAGGGTTATTGTGGCTTATAAAGAGAAGATTGAAATGAGGAAGACTTTGGATGAAGCCCTGAAAGCCGTCTTTAACATACCTGTTGGTCAGGATACTACATCCAGGCAACTTTCGATACCACAGCAGATAACAGGAACGTTTGCTTTTTCAAAACAGGCACAAAGAGCTCTTGAACATTATAACAAAGCCCTGAACTATTTAAAGCAAAACGATTGGGCAGGTTACGGTCAGGAGCTTCAACAAATGAAGGCGATTTTGTCGCGGATGGTTAAATCAAAGTCAAGCGCTAAGACAAAAAATAAATAATCTTAACCCGGAAGATACATACATTTTCCGCTGTAGTCCCGTTTAAAACGGAAATTGAGATTATGACGTTGTTTAAAGTTTAACTTTAAACAACGTCATTAAATAAACGGAGACTATTCACAGCTTTAGCGCCTTAAGAAAGCATAAAATTTCTTCGCTGTTTTTGTATTCCTTATTTCTTTACAAGCCCTGAATACGCTTTCGGCTTGTTTTTCTCTTGGGCCGGTTTCCCTTTTTCTTAAATTTGCAGAAATAATATTTTTATGCTTTGGTTTAAAAAAGAACGGGAAAAAGAGGGTTGGTTGCTTGCTTCCATTCTGCTCAATCTGTTTTTTTCAGCAGCTAAACTCTTTTGGGGTTGGTGGGTTGGCTCCACGGTTGTTACGGCGGATGGTATCCACAGCATATCTGATGTCTTTGGCGCATTTCTGGTATTTCTGGCATTGCGTTATGCCGGTCATAAGTCCGGGCGATTTCCTTTCGGGATGAATAAACTGGAAGACCTGGCCGCTACGCTGGGAAGTTTTGCCATTGTGTTGGCAGGATATGAGATTATACGTACCGTTCTTTTTAGCGGAGGTATCGAAACGCCTGAAAATATTTGGGCAACCTTGTCTTTTATAGTGATCCTGATTGTTTTAGAATTTGTTTTTTACTTTTTTGAACGAAAGGCAGCCCGCCGGCTTGAGTCTCCGGGTGTAAGAGCCGATGCACTAAACTGGCTTGGCGATATGGGCGCCAGCGGGGTGGTTATTGCCGGAATTTTAGGTTATCATTTTTCCATCCCTTATGCGCAGGAAGTGGCTGTTGTTATTATTGTTCTAATGATTTTTTACGGCGCTTATGAAATCCTTCGCAATGCTGTTTTATCCCTGTTGGATGCTTCGGTGGACACGCAAACACTTAGAAAAGCCCGTTCGGTTATTGATGGTTTTCCCGATGTGGTGAAAACAGAACGGCTTTTTATTCGAAGATCAGGCAGCGTACTCATTGCCGACATAGTTTTGCAGGTTAAAGAGAAAAACACACAAAGTGCGCACCTGCTTGTGGATAGAATTGAACAGAAACTGTACCGGCAAATACCAAATCTTGTCGTTACTACCATCCACTATGAGCCGGAAAAAAACCTCTTTAAAAAGGTAGCCTTGCTGCTCGATGAAACCAAAATAAATATTGCTAAAATATTTGAGAAATCTGCATGGATTGAACTCAGAGAAATGAATACTAATGGTGAACTTCTAAATAGTAAATTCGTAAGAAATCCGGTATCGCAAGGGCAACACGATAAAGCTATCAAGCTGGCTGCCTGGCTTATAAAGCAACAGGTAAATCAGATCGTTTTTAACCCGATTGATATGGAAGAAGATCTTCGAACGCTATTCTCTGCACTCGATATCCAAATTGCTGTCAAAGTATAAATTCTTCTGATATTAATGGATTTTTTTGGAATGTGGTAAATCATTAAGATTCAATATTTTCGGATTTTATGTGTCCCTGCTCAGACGAGAAACGAAAAATTCGGAAGAGCCGCAGCCTTGCGTACAAAGCCGCATCTTTGCGAACACATCATTCCTGGCGAATGTTTGGATCAGGGCAGGCGTCTGATCTCAGGCCAGACTCAAAAAAACACACCATAATTTTTTTGGCCGGAATGCCGGTGATTTGGCGAAAGAAAAGATAAATCATTAATTTTGCGAGGCGTAAAAACATTTTGTAAAAATTTCAGTTGTTTAAGGAAATTGCCACATTGAAAATTAACAAAGTCAATAGCATTCTTTTCGCACTTGTTTTGCTTGGTATCGGGATGAGTATCTCGTCCTGTTCGACCAAAAGAAATACAGCTATGGCACGTGCCTATCATAATCTTACGAGTCATTATAATGTCTATTGGAACGGGAAGCAGAATTTAATGGCCGGCGCTGAGTATCTGCGGAATAATGCCAAAGACAACTATGCTCAAATTTTGCGGGTTTACAACTATGGGAATAAAAAAACTGCCCGGCAGATGGCTTCGCGGATGGAAATGACTATCAAAAAAGCAGCTATGACCATTCAAAACCATTCCATGGTCTTCGGCAGGAAAGAAAAGGTGAAATGGGTAACCGAAAGCTACCTTATGATGGGACAAGCCTTTTTTTACAAACACGATTTTACGGGCGCACGAAGAGTTTTTGATTTTGTACAGAAAAAGTACAATTATCTCCCCATTCATTACCTCGGAACTTTGTGGCTGGCAAAAACTTACATTGAAATGGGAGATTACGGAAAAGCAGAGGCTGCCCTGAGCCTGCTCAGCAGTGAGCAAAACGGAAAAGAGTTTCCCAATGAGGTAAAGAATACGCTACCGGTGGTGTATGCCGACCTGTATCTTGCTGAGGGCAACCCGTCGGCGGCATATCCTTATCTCGAAAAAAGCATTGATGTTACCCGCAACAAAGACCTGCTGAGCCGCATTTATTTTATTATGGGACAAATAAACAGAAGAGAAGGCGACCTGCAACAGGCAGGTATTTATTTTACCAAAGTTATGAAACGTAATTCGCCGTTTCAAATGGATTTTGAAGCACGGTTAAATCTTGCCCGATATTATGATGCTGCTATTGGGAACAGCAAATACATTGTGAAAACGCTGAAAAAAATGGCTGGAAAAAACCAATACAAGGTTTATCTTGACCAAATTTATTATGCGTTGGCCGAGGTAGCTGAAAAAAATAAAAACGACAGCCTCATGATATATTATCTCAGACTTTCGGTTAGCAACAGCAAGGATAACCGTTACCAAAAATCAACGGCATCGCTGAAACTTGCCAAAGATTATTTCCAACACGGCAATTATGTTCCGGCACAGGCCTATTACGATACGGCAGTTCAGTTTCTTCCGAAAAACTACCCGCACTATGCACAAATTAAAAACAAGTCGCTGGTGCTGTCACAATTAGTACAAAACCTGCAATCTATTCGCATACAGGATAGCCTGCAGCAGCTTGCCCGGATGGACACAACACAGTTATACGCCTTTATCGATAAAAAAATAGCAGCCTACAAAACAGGGTTGGCAGCGAAGAAAAAAGCGGCGGAAATCAGAGCGGAGAATCTGGCTGCCGGGCAGTTTAAGGGAAGCGGTGCCGGTGGTATTCCCACACGCGGCAGGCCGGGTTCGGGAGGTTGGTATTTTTACAACAGAACGGCAATGTCGCGTGGATTTAACGAATTCAGAAAACGCTGGGGGCAGCGAAAGTTAGAAGACCTTTGGTTTTTGAGCGACCAACAAACCGCTATAGCCAATGCCGGTATCACGGTTGAAAACGAAGCCGGTACGCGGGCGGGCGCCTCCCATGCCAAAACCGGCAAGCCTAAACTCACGGGTCCCGAAACGAGGGATTATTACCTGAAAGGACTTCCTAAAACGGCAGAAGATTTTCAGCAATCCGACTCGCTTATTGTAGATAACTACAACAAGATGGGCTTTTTGTACCTCGAAGAACTGAACGATACCACAGGCGCTCTGAAAACCTATTTGGCGCTTCAGGCAAAATATCCTGATAACCGGTACCGTCTGCAAAACTGGTATTATTTGTATAAAATTTATGCCGGACTGCGGAAAACCGGTAAATCCATGTATTACAAAAACTTCATCTTAGCGCGTTATCCCGGAAGTCTTTATGCCAAAGTACTGAACGACCCCGATTATTACAAAAAACTGGAAAACAAGCACAATGAAGCGGAAAAACTTTACAGCCGTACCTATCAGGCATTCGGGCACGAGCAGTATTACAGGGTGATAACTTATGCCAACCGGGCGCTGGAGAAGTATCCCAACGACACAACAGTCGTACCGCAGTTTATGTATCTGCGGGCACTTTCGCTGGGAAAAGTGGAGGTTCCGGATACGCTTTACCAGGCTTTGCAACAGCTTATCACAAAATATCCACGCCATCCGCTGGCAGCGCAATCGAAGGCTATTGTCAGAATGCTGCAAATAGAATATGGCATCGGCATCAGCGAAAAGGAACGGCAGGCATTACTCGCTGCCCAAAACAGGCAAAAAAATATCGGGGGTTTTGTTCACAACAGCAAAGCCCCGCAATACATTTTGCTGGTAACCAACCGGAGAATAGTGAACACGCGCGCTTTGGAAACACGCCTTTCCGACTTTAACGAGAAGTATTTCAGGCAGCAACCATTACAAATTAACAGCCTGATATTAAATAATAATTACAACCTCATACTTGTAAAACAGTTTATAAATCAACAAGATGCCATGGTATATTATAAGGGTCTATCCAAAGATCCTTATGTCTTTTCAGGCATTCAAAAACGAAATTATCATTTATTTGTCATTTCGGATAAAAATTATCCTTTATTTTACAAAGATAAAAATGTGAAGATTTACCAACGATTTTTTGATGAATACTATAAATAATAAACAGATGAAAAAATATTCTAATGGTAATGGTGAATCACAGGTTCCGAACATTGTATCCTTTGGCACCAAAGTAACGGGCGAGATAGAATCAGATGGCGATATGCGTATTGATGGTTCTCTTTCGGGCAAAATAAACGCCAAAGGGAAAGTGGTTATTGGAAAAGATGGTGTTGTGGATGGGGAAATTCACTGTAAAAACACCGACATCTCCGGGAAAGTAAATGCCACCATGGAGGTTAAAGAATTAACCGTTTTCAAAACAACGGCTATTTTTACGGGAGATGTAATCACGTCAAAAATTTCTATCGAAATAGGGGCGCGGTTTACAGGAAACTGTAAAATGGCCGGTATGGAAACGGGCAAAATCAAAAATGAAGGAAAAAAAGGATAAAAAAAATTCACTGAAATTTTACGCTGTTTATTCTGCCCTGGGCTTGCAGATGGCCTTTATTGTGCTTGCCGGAGCATTTGGCGGAAGAGAAGTGGATAAATGGCTACAGTGGCATTTCCCGGTCTTTACCGTTGTCCTTACCCTTGCAGCTATTGTGCTGTCCATTCTTTACGGGATACGTGAAATTTTTAAACACTAATAAACCTATGAAAAAATCAATTTCTCAATTCACGCTCCGGCTGGGGATTCTCACACTGATACTCGGGCTACTCACCATGGGGTTTACCCGGCTTTTTTCCGGAATCCATGTAACAGCATCTTATCCTTATGTCCTCATCTTCCTGTTTCTTTTTTCCTGGGCAGCATTTTACATTACCGCTAAAAGTATGGATAAGAAAATAAGCCGCTTTGCCAACACTTACATGATTATTAATTTTCTGAAACTGGTGGTTTTCGCACTGTTTATTCTGGCATATGCCTATCTGAACAGAGCAGATGCCGTTTCTTTTATTATCACATTCTTTGTTTACTATATTTTTTATGTCGTATTAGAAGTGATGGGGTTGAAACAATTAAGCGATGCAATCCGGAAATAATCCGATATTTTCAATTTGTTGTGATTTACACCCGTTTGTTTCCTTATTTTAAGTAATTTTACTTTTTTCAAAAAAAGGAATTATGATGTTTTATGCAGGCACGGACAGTTGGGTTTATATTTTGTTTGGAATCTTGTGGGTTGCCTATGCCATTTATAAGGGGTCTAATAAAGCAGCCGGGGCTGCAAAAACTGAAGAAAACGCTTCGTCATCCGCTTCTTCCGGGATCAAAAATATCATGGAATCTTTTCTCACAGGAGAAGATACTGTTGAAGATATTCCCGAAAACCGCGAGGAAAAGGTTATGGAAAAACCTGTTGTCGAACCGGAAAAGCCTGTTGCTTTTGAAGAAGGAGTTCGTATCACAGCCATTTGTAAAGAGCCGGACGAAGTCTCTTTGCGACCCAAAATTCGGAAAATTAACATAAAAAAAGCTGTCATTTATTCGGAAATCTTACACCGGCCTTATGAATAACGGCCTTCGTTAAAGAGCTGACGGATTATAACAAAACAACCAATTTGCTTCGTTCTTAACCCGCGTTATTCATCTTTTTCGTTGCTTTTTGAAATTTATTTGGTATTATTAATATCTTTGCACCGGAAAAGACCCCTTCATTGGTTTGGGGTCTTTTATCTTTTTAATGGTTGAAACTAAAATTATTACACCATGGCAGAGGCAAAATATTATACGAAAGAAGGACTACAAAAATTACGCGATGAACTGGACCATCTCACACGGGTAGAGCGAAGAAGAATATCCGAAGCTATTGCCGAAGCACGAGACAAAGGCGACCTTTCGGAAAATGCCGAATACGATGCCGCCAAAGATGCACAGGGATTGCTGGAACTGAAAATATCGAAACTTCAGGATATTATCGGCAACGCCCGCATCATCGATGAATCAAAAATGGACAGCTCGAAAGTATTGATTCTATCCAATGTGAAAATCAAAAATCTGAAAAACAGCGCTACCATGCGTTATACTCTGGTACCTGAAAAAGAAGCCGATTTGAAAACCGGAAAACTTTCTGTCAATTCCCCTATTGCCAAAGGATTACTGGGTAAATCAGTGGGTGATGTTGTGGAAATTACCGTCCCGGCCGGAAATATTCAGTTTGAGATTGTAGAGATTTCGCGGTAATGGTTTAATCAGGGCTTGCATTGCAAATGTGCGCAAGTGTAATTGCAAATGAGTTTTTTCTGCTACCCTTTTCACGTTCTCCGGATATTTGTAATTTTGCGGAAACAAAACTTACTGCCATGGCAAGTATTTTCACAAAGATCGTCAATGGAGAGTTGCCCTCTTATAAGATAGCCGAAACGGAAGATTATTACGCTTTTTTGGATATTTTTCCGCTGAAAAAGGGGCATACGCTGGTCATTCCGAAAAAGGAGGTAGATTACATTTTTGATTTGGATGACGCGTTGTACAATGGCCTGTTTGCGTTTGCCAAAAAGGTGGGAAAAGCCATCGAAACCGTGGTTTCCTGCAAACGCATCGGCATCACCGTTATCGGCCTGGAAGTGCCTCATGCCCACATTCATCTCGTCCCGTTAGATGGTCTGTATGATATAAATTTCAAGCTCCCCAAACTCAGGCTTAGTGAAGCTGAATTTGAGGAGCTTGCAAAAAAGATTAATAATGCTTTTGAAAAGCTTTAAATTTTCCGGTTTTTAGAACAAATATCCCAGTCCGATATAAACGCCGCTGGTACCATCCTGAGCATCGAAGGCTTTACCATAATCAACCGAAACAATGAAGTTCTGGTTCATGGCTATTTTCAGCCCGAGGCCGGCACTGTTGTGTAATTTTTCAGCATCGGTTTTAAAATAGTTATCCAACTGATTAGCCGGAACATTGCCGGTATTAAATTTTGCTTTCTGTACCACCATACCCGTATCGAAGAACAGGTTAACGCCGAGATAAAAATTTTGGTTTGCCATGGAAAATTTCACAAACTCCCAACGGAGTTCAAAGTTGCCGTAAGCAATTCCGTCACCGATAATCCGGTTACGGAGGACACCCCGCAATGTTTTAGCTCCGCCCAGGCCTTCGTTATAGGCTTTGGTAGAGTGGGCGTAGAAAATAAGCGGCGAGATATAGAAAGGACTTTGACCGGCCAGGGTAAACTGAGCCCCGAGGCGATAATCAAAAAACAGGGTGTTCTTAGCCAGCGTAATATACTGCCGTTGGGTAATAGAAAGTTTCAAAAAACCCGATTTCATACTGGAAGTAAACCCGGGGGCAGCTGTCAAAACCGTTTCAAACCAGATTCCCTTGTTAGGGTTTGCTTCGTTGTCGCGGCTGTCATACTCAAAACCGGCCTTGAAGATGGTAAAGGTACCTCCGTTTTTTTCGCTCTGAGGAATTATACCCCACTTCAAATAGTGGTCATAAATACCTGCAGTATCAGGAAGCATCTCTGCTGTTTTTCTCCCCTTGTTCAGGTGAGCGACATCAACAGAATTAACTTTGATACTATACAAACCCACGCCGGCAACCCAGTGAATATCTTTATTGCTGAAATCTCCCCGAAAATCAACTTTTGCACGGAAAAATTTCCGTTTATAACGATAAAAAACTTTTGTTTTATACCGGGGACTTTTATCATCAACCCAGGAGGAGTTGTAAACGGCATCATAGCCGTTAAAACCATAAAAGGAATAAATCTGATCGGGGAGAAAGCTTACGTCTGCATATACACGAACCCCTTTAATAAGCTTCCGGGTATCATAATTAACCCTGAAAATTCCACTCCCTCTTGTAAACCGGCTGGCCTCAACGTACAGTGATCGAAAAAAATTAGGATAGATACTCCCATCACCATAATCATACAGGTTCATAAGAGCGCCGTACTGAAAACCCAAATCACTGTCAAATGAAACTACCGGCAGGGCGCCGAGGTTCCAGCCTGTTTTAACCTTGTCGGTTTTAGTAGTTTTCTTTTTTTTTGATGTTTTCATTTTTCCGGTTTCCTGTGCTGTAACACTCAGTGTAAACAACAGCACCAAAAAAGAGATAAGAATGCTTTTTGTAGTAAAATTTTTCATGGTTAGTTTTTTATATTAATGTTGTGTTTTCTTCGGACAGGTTTGTTAGAACAAAATTTTTTTCATTTAAGAATTATTATGAAATGATTTCTTCCCACATTAACAAGTTGCTAATTTAAATTATATCTTCGTAATTCAAAACATTTTAAAAAAAAATTTTGACCAAAATAGTAAATCTTACATTGCCTTTTAGATTGTTTCGGTTTATTTTTTTTCTTTTTCTGGTTTTTGTCCTGCAAAACAGATTAAATGCCCAAACAAAAAACACTGATGTCGTCGGTATTTCAGGGGTACTGATGAGTGCCGACAGCCTGCATACTATTCCCGATGCACAAATTTTCAGCCGCGACAATTATCTCGGTAGTTTTAGCGATACCATCGGCCGGTTTTACATTACGGTGGCACGAAACGACTCCGTTATGCTCGTCTCACTGGGCTATACTACACGCATTATTCCCATCACCGACAGTATTTTACAACTGAAACAGCCCATTACTTTTTACATGGCACTTGATACGGTTTTAATTCATGAAATCATTATCCATGCTTTTTGGGATTATGAAACATTTAAGCAGCTGCTTATCCACATGAAACCGGCACAGAGCAGTTATGATATTTCGGAAGATTTGGATAAACGACCGCTTTTGTATAGGGCGCGGCAAGGTGGTTTTTCTCTGTTCAGCCCGATACAGTCATTGTATAATCTGCTTAATCAAAAGGCTGTCATACAGCGAAGACTTCTTCACAACCGCAGAATGTACAACCGCAGAATGATAAAACTGGGCCGGCCACAGGATACTATTCCCTCTACTCTCGACTATATGCGCGATAAGATACGCCAATAGTACAGTTTCACTCCCTCTACCCCAGGGCATAAGCCAGAGAAGCAATGCTGAGCTTGATGCCGGGAATTTCCAGCAGCTTATTGGCACAGGCCTCCAATGTAGCCCCGGTGGTAATGACATCATCCACCAAAAGCACATGTTTACCTTCGAGACGCTGTCCTTTTTTAACTTCAAAAATATCCTTTACGTTTTGCCAGCGTTCGTAACGCGATTTTTTGGTTTGTGAGGAGGTGTGAACTTTCCGGTAAAGAACATCGGGGAAAACCCTGATTTTCATACTATTTGCAATCCCTTCAACAATCATCCGGCTTTGATTGTATCCTCTTTTATGCTCTTTTTTGGGATGAAGCGGAACCGGAATGATGGCGTCAGCCGTATTAAATAGTTCGCTGTCGTTCAATTGGTCGCCAAACAGTTTTCCGAGATAAACGCCAATCTCTTTTTTGCCTTTGTATTTTAGTTTATGAATTAATTGCTGGGTTCCCCCGCCTTTGCTGAAAAACAAAAAAGTGGTGGCCGAGACAAGCGGAAGACGCCCGCTGAATATCTCTGTGATGGGATTTTCAGCTTCTCCCTGAAAATTGGTACACGCCAGTTTATAAAAACAGGTGGTACACAAAACCTCTTCTTGTTGATGTAATGTCTTGCCGCATAACAGACAACTTTTCGGGAAAAGTAAACCTGCCAGATCCGAAGTCCATGTGTACAAAGCAAAGTTCATGAGAAAGGACAATTATCAGGCGAAATTAGAAATACAACTTGTGTTTATTTATGTCAAGATAGCGGTTCACAGCAAAGAAAGTGGAAAATCCGGTTACCGCCATGCCGAGCAGAATCACAAAAACATAAACGACGCCAATGAGTTTAAAGCTTTCGATAACAGTTAGTTCGGGAAGATTTTCCCGGACAACAGCCAATCCGGCTGTCAACAGCGCCAAGGCAATAAGCGCACTGTAAACCCCTTGCAGCATACCATTCCACACAAACGGACGGCGAATAAATCCACGGGTAGCCCCAACCAACTGCATGCTGTTTATAACAAATCTTTTGGAATAAATGGTTAACCTGGTACTGTTATTCATAAGAGCAATGGCTATCATCAGCAAAACAGCGCTCAACACCAATAAAACAAGTGTGATTTTGCTCAGGTTCTTATCAATCTCCTGCACCAGTGATTTCTGATAATAAACCTCTTTGACAAACGGTTTTGCCAACATCTGTTTTTCAATTTTCGAGATACTGTCGTTGTTGGCCCAGGCAGCATTGAACCGTACATCTATGGAGGGAAGCAACGGATTATTCCCTTTCCCGAAAAAATCGACAAAATTATTTCCGAGGCTTTTTTTCAGCCGGTTAAGTGCTTCTTTTTTTGTAATATATTCTGTAGTTTTGACGTAATCACGTGTGTCGAGATGCTTTTGTAAACGAATTACCTCGGCGTCTTTTACCCCCGGTTTTATAATGATTTCGAAACCAATATTTTCCTTTATGTAATTGGATAATATTTTGGCATGAACAATCAGCAGGCCAAGAAATCCCAGTGTAAACAATACAAGCGTAATGCTTATGAGCGATGTAAAATACGCTGTATTGACGCGCTTTTTATAATATTGTTCTTCCTTTGCTGCCATACGACCGGGCTAAATTAGCAATTTCCAAAGAACGGGCAAGCGAAAAAAGGAAAGAAAATGGTGATTTTGTCTTTGGTGAATGGTGAATAGCGCATTGTGGGTGGTAAGTAAACCAGATCACTATTCACCATTCACTATTTAGATATTTTTAAAGCTATTTAACAGGAATTTTTCACTTTTTTTAGATATTTTTGTGGTGCATTAAAAAAAATCACCTAAACCAAAACGGTATGAGAAAATATCTGATAAAATTGGCCCGGATTATGGTTATCATCCTGCTTGCCGGGATAACTTTCGGGGGACTTTCTTCCTGCCAAAGCAAGAAAAAGCTGGCCAAAAAACAGACCGAAGCAGCCTATAACACCAAAGTACAGCAAGCGAAAAGGGACCTGAATGCCATGTTAAACGGAACTACCGACTGGACATTAGACGAACAGTTTAAACGGTTGGACACCATCAAATCATACAACATTGATGACCCGGAGGTAAAAAACTTAATTGTGAAAGTTGAAGACAAGCTAAACACCGAAAAGGCTGAAGCCGAACGAAAAGCCGAGGAGGCGCGACTAAGAAAAGTGGAAAAAGCGAAAAAGCAGGCAGAACTGGCAAAGTTTAACCTGCTCAATGAAAAATTTGCCGGGATTGCGCACGCAACTTCTTACGATGAGGCGGACAAAGAGATTAACCGGGCACTCCATCTTTTTGCTACTCCGGATGTCCCGGTACTGATTATTATCGATCAGGTAGATGGTGTAAACGATTATGACCGTCCTACCACGGCATCCCGCTTCTTAAACTACCTGAAAGATATAAAGTCCTACAACTATGCTGTTGAATCTGTTAAAAGAAATACCGAGGGAAAAATTACAGAATTAGAACTCATTAAAAAATAAGAAAGATGAAAAATATAACCTATTCCATCCTTTTTCTGTTAGGAGTACTTACGGTATTACCGGTAGCGGCGCAGGAACCGCTTAACCCTCAGAGAAAACAAGCCGTGGACAGCCTGGCGCTGGAGAAAGTTCGCGACCTGAGCAAATATATTACCATCATCGGAAGTAAAGACACCCCCTGGAGCGAAGCCAACCGTGTTATTGACCGGGCTGAAGAGCTTTTTATGCAGGGTTCTGAAATTGGCGTTTCCTCTTTGCTGCGACCGCAGATTGCCTACTATGGCGTCCGTAAATATTTTGAGAGACTTATGCGCCTTAATTACAGCAAAGTCGAAATTCAATGGTATAAAATTGATTATGTAAGCGACCTGCAGCGTCAGCCTGATGGTACTTTTGTTGGCGTAATCACTGTTTTTCAGAAATTTAAAGGCTACGACAAAGAGGGCCGTCTTATTTATCAGGATACCACAAAAAAAGACATTACTGTTTACGTAAAACGGAAAGAAACGCAAATTAGCGGACGTCTCGTTGGCTTTTGGGACGTTTTGCTCGGCGATATGCGCGTGAAAGAAACACAGAAGTAAGTGCCTAAAGTATTTGGAGCCAGGAGAGCCTAACCCTGTTCTTTCCGGAACGATATTATTTTATTTGTTGTTGTAGAGATTCATGGTACGATCGGTACCCCGTGTTGCAAAACTTTTAATTATCTCTACCGCCTTTTCCACCCGCGGGATAAGCAGGTCAGTTTCGCTGCGCGACCATTGTCCTAACACATAATCAACCTGGTAACCTTTGGGAAAATCATTTCCAATACCCACACGAAGACGCGGAAAAACATTGGTTCCAAGTTTTTCAATGATATCGGTAAGACCATTATGCCCGGCATCGCCACCCTGTTTTTTCAAACGTAATGTTCCCAGGGGCAGGGCTATGTCATCAAGTACTACGAGCAGTTTGTCCAGCGGAATTTTTTCTTTTGTAAGCCAATATTTCACAGCTTTTCCACTGAGATTCATGTAGGTAGTGGGCTTAATAACAACCAGAGTACGTCCTTTAAACTTAATCCGGGCAACAGAAGCAAGGCGTTCGGTCTCAAATTTCTCTTCCCGTTCTCCGGCAAGGGCATCCGCCACCACAAAACCAATATTGTGACGGGTATTGGCATATTCTGTGCCAATATTTCCCAGACCTGCTATTAAATATTTCATGCGGCAGTTTTTTGCCTTGTTGCAGCAAAAATAAAGGGATAAAGCGTACGCCTCATCCCTTTATGAAAAAATTTACAAATTATTATTCTTCGGCAATAGCTTCGGTTTCTTCTTCTTCTTCACCCTCTTCACCTTCGGCAGCCAGTTCTTCGTCAGAAACACCGCGGGCAGCTTTCACGCTCACCACAACAGCATTGGCAGGTTCAAGAAACTGAAGTTTCTCGCCTGGAATATCTTTCATTTTTATAGAGTCTCCAATATCCAGGCCGGAAATGTTCAGTACAATATGTTCGGGCATATCTTCCACTAAACCTTTCACCCGTATTTTGCGTAATTTAAGCTGCAACCTTCCCCCTTTGATAACACCGGGAGCTGTTCCTTCCAGCTGAACCGGAATAGCGAGCGTAACATATTTTCCGGGAATAAGCTCCAGGAAATCGGCATGTAAAACGATATCGGTTACCGGATGGTATTGAATATCCTGCAAAATCGTTTCGAAGGTCTCACCACCCAATTCAATTTTAATAATAAATACTTCCGGGGTAAAGATGATTTTCTTGAAATCTTTTTGGTCTAAACTAAAGTGCTTTTGATCCTTACCACCATAGATTACACAAGGGACTCTTCCCTCTTTTCTTTGCTTTTTAGCATCTTTTTTCCCTACGTTCTCGCGAAGAGAACCGCTCAATGATACTGTTTTCATGATATTAGAATTTAATTATTTATTTAATGCTGCTCCCCATATTAAACAGGGAGCTAATGGATTCGAAATTTTCAACACGTTTAATAACTTCAGCAAAAAGAGTGGCTGTTGTCAGTGCTCTTACCTTGTCGAAGCCCTCCTTTTGGGGAATGGTATCGGTAACAATTACTTCGGTAAAAGGCGAATCGGCTATCAGTTGCCTGGCATTTCCGGAAAAAATAGCATGGGTGGCTATGACACGTACACTATTGGCGCCTTTTTCCATAATTAGTTTGCCAGCCTTGGTTATGGTCCCGGCAGTATCAATGATATCATCTACTAAAACCACATCTTTTCCTTCAACATCCCCGATGAGCTGCATGTTTTCAACCACATTGGGTTGGGTACGCTGTTTATAGCAAATGGCAAAACCGGTGTTCAGCCCTTTAGCGTATGAAGCAGCCCGGCGTGTTCCTCCCGTGTCGGGTGAAGCCATCATCAGATTGGGTAAATTCAGGCTTTTCAAATACGGATAAAAGATAACTGATGCATACAAATGATCCACCGGAATATCGAAAAATCCCTGAATCTGGTCGGCATGCAAATCGATGGTTATCAGCCTGTCAATACCGGTCTTGGTTAGCAGATTGGTAATCATTTTTGAGCTAATGGAAACCCTCGGTTTGTCTTTCCTGTCCTGCCGGGCATAGCCGAAATACGGGATAACCGCTACAATTTTACGGGCAGATGCTCTTTTGGCCGCATCGATCATCATAAGCAATTCCAAAATATTATCAGCCGGAGGAAACGTTGACTGGACAATAAACACATCGCGCCCGCGGATGTTCTCTTCATAAGAGGTTTGAAACTCACCATCGGAGAAATTAATAACCTCCGATTTCCCCAGTCTGCTTCCGTAAGATGTTGCAATTTTTTCCGCAAGATAACGACTTTGCCGTCCGGAAAAAATACTAACTATTGGCTCCCGCATGATATGTTGAATGATTGAAAATTGCGGTGCAAAAGTAATATAAAAAGAGATGTAAAACAGGCGCGTATTGATTTTTTAAAACATTTTCAGCGCATTATTTTACAGATGTTGCAAAAAACCGAAAACACAGCGTGTTCTTTCTCACGAAACTATTGTTTCAGCATCACTTTCATATATACCGGATTATGGTCACTGTCGGCAAAATTCAAATCGATGGTTTTCACCCGCAGCAGAGTAACATTGGGCGAAATAATAAAGTAGTCGATGGTAGTAGTGCCATTTTCACCCCTGACGAAGGGTTTGTAATTCTGCCGGTTTGAAGGCGCCGTAGGGTCGTATGCCCATCTCCATGACGAAGGGAAGGTCTTAACGCTCATTTGTACCTTGGTGGGAACAAAACGATTGCCATCAAATTTTCCTGCCGGCCTGAAATTTGGCGGGTTGGCATTCCAGTCGCCGCCGGCAATTACATAATTTCCTTTTGCATACTCTTCCAGCATTTTTTTCTTCAGAACATTCAGCTCTTTCACCCGCAGCAGGCTGTCGTAGATATAAGCCGAATTGTGTGTGTTCATAATCACCAAATCCTTGCCGTTAGCCAATGGGAAACGCGTGAGAATAAAAGCACGGTCCAGCAAAAACAGCTTTTTCGGCCAGGGAGCAATGAGCGGATAGGCATATCGGGTTGCTTCATCATACGGATAATCGGTGAATGTCATCAGGCCGCTTTTCACCGCTCCCAAAGGGTCATACCAGGGGACAGGAACAAACGGACATTTATAATTGAAAGCAAAAATAGCATGACTGCCTTTTTTGACTTTGGTAATTGCCTTTACCTCATTAAAATCATACGAGCGATGCGAATGCATGTCCACTTCCTGAATAAACCAGAAATCAATAGAATCATTGGAAGAAACGAAATGCTCAATCCCGTTCAGGTATTTTTCAACCATTTTTTTAGAAGGGCGCACTCTTGTCCCGCCATCATAAAAAAAATCCATCCCGGCACCCAAACCGGCATACCCAATGTTCCACGTTATGAAGTTAAACGTGTCCTTATCCATCGGCTCAATGGTAGTATTATTTTCACCCGACATAAGGTTAATCACCTTGGCGGGACGATAATCGGTAATCGTGATGTAGGCCAGAAAACCCACAAATAAAATAACCACAGTCAAAATAATGTACAGGAGAATTTTGAAAAACTTTTTCATGATGGTAAAATTTTGTCCAAATTACAAAAAAAGTATTATACCAGCGAAACATCCTGCCAACTTCCCTCACGGAAAAAAACAACGGATTTTATTCCGGTTTCAACCAGCCTTTTTTCGGCATAATTCATAAAAGTATTCAGTTCGTCGGGCTGATGTGCATCGGAAGAGATTAAAACCGGTATTTGCATCGTGCTGATTTGTTTCAGCGTTTCATCATCGGGAAACAGCCGATTGGAGCGCTTTTTATACAGGCCGCGTGTATTCACTTCCACTACCAAATCTTTTTCTTTGATAAGCTCCAGCGTTTCGCTCACCAGCCTGCGATACCACTTCTCCTCCTCGCTGAAATAACGACCGGCATTATGCATTTTAATTTTGTCCAAATGCCCGACAATCTCAAACTGCTGGGTTTCTATCATTTGGTTGATTTGAAAATAGTAGGTTTTGACAGCCTTTTTTATATCGTTACCGAAATATTTCCGCAGGCCGTCATCATATTTTTCTCTTTCCGGGCCATCGATAAACCAAAGGTCATCGCTCTGTTCCGGACGAACCAGATGTACCGATCCAATGGCATAATCGAGATGTAACTTATCCCGCCATGAATCAAAATCATCAGACAATCCGGGAATAAAATCAAATTCCAGGGCACGGTATAGTGCTATTTGTCCGCGATACATCTCTTTCAGCCGTGCCGTTTCCCGAACATAAGCGTCAGCATTTTCCTTCTTTAGCGAAAACGTTGTGGGGAAAGGCAGGGGTGAATGTTCGGTAAATCCCATAGCCCGGAAACCGAGTTCCAGCGCTTTTTTTACATAGGCTTCGGGTTCGGCTTTGCCATCCGAAAAGGTGCTGTGTTGATGCAGGTTGTAATCTATCATCTGTTTACCGGCTGTTTTGTTTTCCGGAAAGTTTCGCGTGCTCCGGTTTTCGTGCGAAGGTAAAAATTTTTGGTTGTTATTGAAAAGGTACAGGCTGCAAAAAGCTAAATATTATTTTGAGGTGCCGGGAAAAGTAAAACCGGATAAAAAAATTTTATACCTTTGCCGCCCGCAAAAGCTCCTGCTTTTCAGGCCCGGATGGCGGAATTGGTAGACGCGCTGGTCTCAAAAACCAGTGAGGTAACACTCGTGTCGGTTCGACCCCGACTCCGGGTACATTTTCAAACCTTTGTCGATGAAAATCGGCAGAGGTTTTTTTACTTCTGCCGTCACTACAATGCTCAATATGGGAAAAATTTAATGGTAATTTCTTCTTTTTCAACTATTATTTCATTAAGTTTGCCGTCAAACCGAAACCTTTCTTATGAAAAATCTATTTATAAGTCTCCTTTTTTTTAGCTTTTTGACCTCAGGTCTTACCTCCTTTGGCCAGTCCACAAATCTTGTTTACAAGAAAAGGGGGAAAACATATTATCGGGTGGTACTCACTTTTACCAATGATGCCGGCCGGAAAAATTTGAATCCGGCAGATTTTTTAAAATCTGATAATCTTTATTTTATCATTACTCCCGGGCCAACAGCTAAAAAACAGTACTTCAAAAATAGCGATATCGAAGATTATTTTTTACAAATTAGTATTGAGCAGGATGGTAATAAGCAGAGCCAAAACAATTTACCGGTACAATTAACCGGGGGGGACAAAATTACGGGGGTCGTTATTTCTTTTTCAAAGAAAAACATCCTGCTTTACCGCGCTTTTTCTTTTGTTGATAAAATAGATAAATCAAGCCCTGTTACCTTGCGGGAGATTTTTTTCCCTTCTTTCGACAAGTACAAAAAAGTTTTTGGAGAAGCACAGAAGTTAATGGGCAATAAAGAATATATCAACGCCTTCAATACGCTACACCAAATTGAACAAGATGCCCGAAGTAATCCTGAAATAAAAGCCTATTCGTTTTACAACAAGGCGACTATTGGTCTTCCCAAACAAGCGATTAAAAACTATACCGATACGTTGTATAAAGTTTTTTTACAGAAACATGAGGCTTTCTTAAAGAAGAAAAGTAAACCGTTACTTGACAGTTGTAATGCTGTATTACAAACTTTTATTCGGGGAGAGGCCGTTTTTCAACCTTACCTGCAAATAAAGAAGGATGGAATCCCTCAGCTTAAAGCACAGATACTTAAAATCAGAAACAAAATGGATTCAAAATACACCGCTGACAAGCGAATATTAAAGCAATCCAGCATGGCTTTACTGGAAACAGGTAATTATTCTAATTATAAATTTTTTCTTTTTGTTGACGTGCTAAGTCGCATGCTTAGCCATGTTGATTCCTTAAAGGTTATAGATGGAATAACCCCTTTGAATATAAATATTTTAAATAAATTTCCGAAAAAAACAGAGGAGCTGGTTAATACCGGATGGTTTAATGACTTTAAAATTCTGGTAGATTTTTTAAATGATAATATTAAAGAGCAAAAAATTATTTTTGCCCCGGCTGTTCTCTCTCACCTGAAACAGCTGAATTCCCGGGAAAGACAACCTTATTTTGAGATATTCAATGCTTTTAATTCTCTTGAAAGCAACCCTCAAATTTTTTATACCAATATAAATCAGGCCATTGTTAAAAGTACGGACAGTGCGTTGCTAAGAAATATGGACACCTGGCTGATTTCCTATAAAATTACCCATGAACAAATTGATAAAAAATATGTTACGGAAATCAACAGGGGAATCAGACAAATCAATAACGGCCAGTGGGCAAAAGCTGAAAACACATTTAATATTATTAAACGTCAGGTAAATACAATACCGTCACCGTGGTTTTATTCTGCAGAAATTAAATATCATCAAAACGAGTTATTCTCAGCGGAAGCACAATTCGGCAAAGCCCTTGAGCTTTATCCACATTATCTGGCTCCCAGACTGTTTATTTTTCAGAGTTTGTTATCAGAAAAACGGTATTCGGATTTACTGGTAAACGCAGACTCGGCTATTTCTTCTTTCAATATTTGGTATTTTCACTACATCAAAGCCATCGCTTTATTTCATTTAAAGAGAAACAAAGATTGTATAAATGAGTTATTAACCCAGTGTATTCCGATGAATCCCTGGGATTTAAAGCAATATTATTTATTAGGAGATGCATATTTACGTATCGGGGATTTTAAAAAAGCGAAAGAAGCCTATATGAAAACGAGAAAAATTGATCCTTATGCTGATTCCAAATACTTTAACGATAAAATGCAGAATTTTTTTAAGCAACAGAACCATTACATCAAAAAGAAACCAAAAATATCGGCTGCGTCATCTAAGACCGGATCAGATTTGAAATAGATTTACCGGCTTTCACCACTTTGTAAAGCTTGTCGCCCCGCCGTAGCAGCGAGGTTACGGGAAACGAGCAAATATCGCCTTTCTTTACCTTCTTCACCGGTTCGAGGTCAAGACGAATTTCGTTGAGCATATCTTCGTAAACACCGGTGGTACTACCAATAACCCTGATCTTATCGCCCGGCTCCAGCGAATGTGTTTCTATTTTCAGCTCGGCAACACCGATTTTACTATAATAATTGGTAATTTTCCCGATATAAATCTTTCTTTCGGTAGCCTGGTTACCATACTCTTCGGTCCATTCGCCGGTTTTATGTCCGAGATAATAACCATCCCAGAAACCGCGGTTATAAACGCCCGATAGTTCGGTATTCCACCGGTCAATATTTTCCTGTGTGTAAGCCCCCTCAAACCAGGCATTGACCGCTTCACGGTAGGTTCGGGAAACAGTCTTCACATATTCGGGAGAACGGCTGCGTCCTTCTAACTTCAGCACACGCACCCCGGCATTTAGAATTTTATCAAGAAACGAAACAGTATTCAGGTCTTTGGGCGACATAATGTATTTGCCATCCACTTCCAACTCCATATCCGATTCGGTATCTTTCACCGTATATTTCCGGCGGCAGGGTTGCAGACAGGCTCCCCGGTTGGCTGATGAGTTGAGGTTGTCGAGACTGAGATAACATTTGCCGGAAACGGCCATACAAAGTGCACCATGAGCAAATATTTCGATTTGTACCGGCTTGCCTTTTGGTCCGTGAATATTCTGCTCGCGAATGGCTGTGGTAATGGCTTTTACCTGATCGATGCGTAACTCGCGCGCCGTAACCATCACATCGGCAAAATGTGCGTAAAATTTAACCGCTTCAATGTTGCAAACGTTGCTTTGGGTGGAAATATGAATCTCCATTCCTTTTTGAAATGCATACTGAATGACCGCCTGGTCGGAAGCAATCACCGCTGTGATGTCGTTTTCTTTGGCTGTATCCACGATTTTTCGCATGAGCGAAAGATCTTCATCGTAAATTTCGGTGTTCAGCGCAATGTAAGAACGGGTATTGTTTTCTTTACAGATAGCGGAAATCTTCACCAAGTCATCCAAGGTAAAATTTTTGGATGACCGGGAGCGCATGTTCAGGTTTTCAATGCCGAAATAAACCGAATCGGCGCCTCCCTGAATAGCGGCCATCAGCGACTCATACGAACCGGCCGGAGCCATTATTTCCACCTCTTGTGCAGTCATTATCATGAATTTGGGCTGCAAAAGTAATGAAAACATGCATAGATGAAACGGAATAACCGACCAGTCTTCCGGGCCGGCAAGACCGGAGTCATGAACCCCCAAATAGCAAAAGAATACAATAAAGAAGTTGAATACCAGTCAAAATTGCTGAGCATAATAATGGAGTCTTTAATTGATTTCCTAATTAATTTTAAACAACTTCAATATGTATAGATTATTAACCAGACTTTCAACATGAAGTAAAGTAAGAATTGCCCGCAGGGCAAATTCCTAAAAATATCCTTCCCTCTTCTTCTGCTCCATACTGGCTTCCTGGTCGAAGTCAATGACGCGGGTGGTACGTTCCGAAACGGTAACGGTCATCATCTCTTCCACAATCTTTTCGATGGTGTCGGCTTCCGACGCGATGGCGCCGGTGAGCGGATAGCAACCCAGTGTACGGAAGCGTACCATTTTCATTTCCGCTTTTTTCCGTAATTCTTCCGGCATGCGCTCGTCATCTGCCATGATAAGGTTTCCGTCTATATTAACCACAGGCCGCTCTTTGGCAAAATAGAGAGGGACGATGGGAATATCTTCCAGCCGGATATACTGCCAGATGTCTAATTCCGTCCAGTTGGAGATGGGAAATACGCGAATGGACTCCCCTTTGTGTACTTTGGCATTGTAGATATCCCAAAGCTCGGGACGCTGATTCTTGGGATCCCACTGATGATATCTGTCACGGAAAGAATAAATTCTTTCTTTGGCTCTGGATTTCTCCTCATCGCGGCGGGCACCGCCAAAGGCTGCATCAAATTTGTATTTATCAAGCCCCTGCAACAGCGCCTGCGTTTTCATCACGTCGGTATGTACTTTGGAGCCGTGGGTAAAAGGACCGATGCCGGCTTCGTATCCTGCTTTGTTGTAATAAACAATCAAATTCCAGCCTTTTTCTTTGGTGTATTTCTCCCTGAATTCAATCATTTCGCGAAATTTCCATTTGGTATCAACGTGCATGAGCGGAAAAGGTACCTTGCCGGGATAAAAAGCTTTTTCTGCCAGCCGTGCCATAACCGATGAGTCTTTACCAATAGAATAAAGCATGACAGGATTTTCAAACTCAGCGGCTACTTCCCGGATAATATGAATGGATTCCGCTTCCAGTTCGCGCAGGTTATTGATAGAATATGTTTGCATGGTTAAGATTTCAAAAAGGCAAAAATACAACTTCTTTCAGGAATGTTCTAAAGTATCCCCGATTCATATAAAGAACGTATAATCAAAGCAATACCGAAGATAAATAAAATAATTCCGGCAATTTTATTAATAAGCCACAAGAACTTATCGGTAATATACCCTTTGATTTTTGTGGCAAGCCAGACTTTGGTTACATCGGAAGAGAACACTACGGCAAGCGTTCCTGCAAAGAAAAGAATGATATCGGAGGTAGAATCCATAAACGGGGCTGCCACACCGAGAACAATAGTAGGCCAGAAAAGCCAGACGAACGGATTGGCAATGTTAAGCAAAAAACCTTTGATAAGATAAGTAATAGCATGCGGTTCGCTGATGTTGACAACCTCATCATTGCTGTTTACCACAATTTTGTGCCTGTAAGTTAAAATACCGAAGATCATAAGGACGATGCCTCCGGCAACACCGAGTAATTGATGTTTGTGCATGTTTTCCATGACAGCGCGGGCAGCGACAATGGAAATGGAAACTACAGTTAAATCGTTGAGGAAAACACCGATGGCAAGAACAAACCCTTTGGAAAAACCGCGGTGGATACCGGTTTGCACCAAGGCAAAAAATGCAGGACCAAAACCAAAGAACAGCGCCAGCGTCAGCCCCAAAATCATACCTTCAAATAACGGATGCATAGTTTACAGATATTGACGTTCTTTTAAAAATTGTTCCCATTCGGTGATGCGTTCATTTTTCAAAACGCGGGGGAATTTGTTGGCGCTTCCTGTTTTTCCTTTCATTTCCATGTATTCCAGAAATGCTCCGGGAGGCAAAACAAGAACGAACACCTCGCGTATAGCTTCTAACCGTTCCACACGGTAGTCGTCGTTGAGATTTTTTAAATAGCGGTCTATCTTTTGTGCAACCATTTCCGGGTTGAGGGATGATCGGGTTCCGAGATACCATTTATGGGCGAACAAGCCCTGGTAGCGGAAAGCCAGTACGGTAAACTCATTAATTTCTATGTTCATATCTTCCTGCAACAGTTCAACAGCGCGGTTCATGTTTTCCTGTGAGAGATGTTCGCCGCAAATGCTCATAAAATGCTTGGTACGTCCGGTAATTTGAATTTCCGCATAGTCTTTGTTAATAAATTTGATAGTATCACCCAGCAAATAACGCCAGGCGCCAGCATTGGTGCTCATAAGCAGGGCATAATCAACACCGTTTTCCACATCGGCAATGGTATGTGTTTCAACGGTTTTTTTGATGTTTCCGTCATCGTCGAAGTTGTCATCATTAAAAGGAACAAACTCAAAAAATATCCCGTTGTCCGTTTGCATATCCATGCCGGCATTCAACCGGTTTTGAAAACCGACATAGCCTTCGGAGGCAAGATACGATTCGTTGTACATAACTTCTTTTGCAAACAGTTTTTCAAAACTTTTTACGTAAGGTTTAAAAGAAACCCCGCTGTGCACATAAACCCCGAGGTTCGGCCAGATATCATGAATGGTCTCTGCCTGATATTCTTCGATGATACGTTCGAGGAGAATTTGTATCCAGGCCGGCACGCCAACCACAATGCCAATATCCCAGTCGGGGGCTTTTTTAACCATGTCACGGAGTTTGGTATCCCAGTCGGCAGTGCGCGAAATACGTTTTCCCGGTTTATAAAAATGCTGAAACCAAAACGGAATGCTCGCTGCCGTAATCCCCGAAAGGTCGCCTTCGTAATAGGTTCCGTTATATTGCAGGTGGGTGCTGCCGCCAATCATTAACATCCCTTTTTCGTAAAAGTCAAGAGGAAAATTATAGCGTACCATGGAGACAAGCTGCCGGAGACTGGCACGTTTGATGCTGCGCAGCATATCGCCCGTTACCGGAATGTATTTGCTTGATGCTTCGGAAGTTCCGGAACTTAGCGCAAAATATTTCACTTTTCCCGGCCAGGTTACATAAGGCTCTCCGTTGAGCGAACGATACCACCAGCATTTATACATTTTAGAGTAATTAAAAACGGGAACGGTTTCGCGAAAGGCATCTACCACGTTTCCGGAGGTAAGAATTTTTGAGAATTTGTAGTGTTCGCCAAAAGCCGTAAACTGTGCCTTTCGTAACAATTTCACCAGTTGGCCTTTTTGTGCTTTCTCAGGATTTATCCACTGTTTTCTTAACTCAACAGGCTTGTTCCTAATGATATAGGCTCTTCTAATAAGACTTCCTAATAGCGGCATAAACGTTATATTTTAACCGGGCAAAGATAGCAATAATCATCACCCATAATTTGTAGGG
>BTTE01000024.1:0-34113 GCA_036244975.1 bacterium
CTGTCCTGCAAGCCCCTGAAAGCCATTGGCCATGAGCCATTCGCGTACGAACTCCTTGGAAAGTTGCCGTTGTGGTATTCCTGTTTTGAAATTTTCTTCGTAACCTTCGGCATAAAAATAACGGGAGGAGTCAGGCGTGTGAATTTCGTCAATCAGATAAATTTTTTCATCGACTTTTCCAAACTCATACTTTGTATCCACAAGAATAAGTCCTTTTTCGGCAGCCATTTGGCTTCCTCTTTCAAAAAGCAGGCGGGTATATTTTTCCAACAGCGTATAATCTGCCTCCGATACCAATCCCTGCCGGATAATTTCTTCTTTGGAAATATCCTCATCATGTCCTTCGTCGGCTTTGGTGGTGGGCGTAATGATGGGCTCCGGGAAACGCTGGTGCTCTTTCATGCCGTCGGGAACAGGCACGCCGCAAATCTCACGGGCGCCTTTTTTGTAGCTGCGCCACGAGCTTCCGGTGAGGTATCCGCGGATAATCATCTCCACAGGAAAAGCTTCGCAATAGCGCCCTACCGTAACCATGGGGTCAGGTGTGGCAATTTTCCAGTTGGGCACAATGCCGGCCGTAGCATCCAAAAATTTAGCTGCAATCTGGTTCAGCACCTGCCCTTTGTATGGAATGCCGCGCGGCAGCACCACATCAAATGCCGAGATACGGTCGGTGGCCACCATCACAAGGTATTGGTTATCGATGTTATACACATCACGCACTTTGCCGTGATAAACGCTTTTCTGCTTGGGAAACCGGAAATCGGTGCGGGTAATAGCTTCAGTTTTCATTTTCTTTGTTTTTTTGATAAGCCTGCACAATTCGCGTTACCAGTTTATGCCGGACGATATCTTTTTCGTTGAGGTAAATAAAATCAATACCTTTAACATTTTTCAAAATACGCTGTGCCTGCAAAAGCCCTGAATTTTTGTGGCGGGGCAGGTCTATTTGCGTTATGTCGCCGGTAATGATAAATTTTGAATTCTTTCCCATGCGGGTGAGGAACATTTTCAACTGGCTTTCAGAAGCATTTTGTGCTTCGTCGAGGATGGCAAAAACATTACCGAGTGTTCGTCCGCGCATGTAAGCCAGCGGAGCAATTTCGATGGTTTCGTCTTCAAGATAGGTGAGCAATTTCTGCGTTGGCAGCATATCGCGCAAAGCGTCATAAAGCGGCTGAAGATACGGGTCGAGTTTATCCTTCATGTCGCCGGGCAAAAAGCCGAGACTCTCGCCGGCTTCCACCGCAGGCCGGGTCAAAATAATACGCCTTACTGCTTTGTTTTTCAACGCACGTACGGCCAGCGCCACAGCGGTATACGTTTTTCCTGTACCGGCAGGGCCAATGGCAAAAATCATGTCGTTTTCTTCCATGCTTGTCACCATTTTCTCCTGGTTAGCCGTCTGGGGTTTAATCAATTTTCCATGGCTGCCATAAACCAGCACATCTTCTCTTGATGCAGTACTCCCCTCCATAAGCGGGGTATCATCGTCCTGTTCCATAATTTGAACAATCGCCTTTTCATTCATTTTTCCAAACCGGTCGAAATAAACAAGTAGCAAATCCATACGTTTCTCGAAAATGTCGATTTCAGAAGGTTCGCCGATAAGTTTTATCAGGTTTCCACGAACAATAATTTTTAGTTTTGGAAAACTAGCCTTTATGTGGTTCAGGTATTTATCCCCGGGGCCGAAAAACTCCACCGGGTTATCTGCGTCAATCTGAATAATGCTTTCACTCATAAGCGGCGACTAAAAACAGAACATCTTTTTAAGACTTCAAAATTATTAAAAATAGCGCGAATAACTACCCGAATTTATTTAATTTTGAAAAGTTTATTGCAAAAGATTTAATTCACAAGAACCGCATGGCCATCATTACGTTAACAAGCGATTGGGGAGAGACGGACTATTATCCGGCAGCCGTCAAAGGGCACATTCTGCAGGAGCTGCCCGATGCTGTTATTGTGGATATTACCCATAAAATTCCCCGGTTCGACACGCGGGAAGCGGCTTATGTCATTCGCCATGCTTACGGAAATTTTCCTCGCGGTACTATTCACATCATTGGTGTAAACACAGAAGAGAGCCTTGATGAACCACATCTTGTAGTCCTTTATGACGGACATTATTTTATCGGCGCCGACAACGGCGTTTTTTCACTCATCTTTAATACAGACAAAGAACCGGAGAAAATATACACATTGGATATTCCGCTTGACAGTGAAAAGTTTACCTTCTCCGGTCGTGACCGGTTTGCAAAAGCGGCGGTTATGCTTGCCCGCGGCGAAACCATAGAAACTTTGGGAGAAATCTGCCCCGAGCTAAACAAAAAGCTGGACTACGAACCCTCTTTTAACGCATCCGGAATTCGCGGTATGGTTATTCATATTGACTCATACGGAAATGCTATTACCAACATTCCACACTCCCTGTTTGACCGGGTGGTGGGTAAACAACCATTTTCTATCTATTTCCGGGGTTACCAGTGTAAAACAATCGGTGAAAGTTATTCCGATGCAGGCGGAAACGCAAACCAGGTTTGTCTGTTTGGTAGTAACGATTTGTTAGAGATTGGTTTACGCAACTCCACGGCGGCCACACTTATGGGGCTCAAACTTAACGATCCGGTAAACATTGTTATTGAAGGGGGCTCCTAATAAATTGTTTCCTGAAAGAAAGGGATTATAAGAAGTCCCCTGAAGGTGTTGAAAAGTTAAACTAAGAATCTACTGGAAAAATCCTGTTTTTATTGATCAGGAATTAATCGTTCTCAGGCAGTAGAGTTTTTATTTTTCAGGCTACGCAGATATTTTTCACTTTTAAAGTAGAGCCACAGGGTTGTTATCCCAATGACAAATCCAAGCAAAGCTCCTCCCAAAACATCGCCCGGATAATGGACGCCAAGATAAACCCGGCTGTAAATAATCAGCAATGCCCATGTCCACATAATCCATCGTATCCAGGGTCGTTTCTTTTTGAAAAGCCCGATGATAAATGTTAAAATGGCAAAGCTGTTAGCCGCATGCGACGACACAAATCCATATTGTCCGCCACAGGATTTTGCCAGGTGCAACAATCCCTGCAACGCTGGTTCGTGACAAGGCCGCAAACGCAGAAAAACATTTTTAAACGCATGTACCGAAAGCTGATCGGCTGCCGTTAAAGTTAACGTTACAAAGACAAGCACCAAAAAACCATACCACTTGTTATCTCTGAAAATCCAGTAGATTAATAAGGCGTAAAACGGAAACCAAAATACCTTACTACTGAAATCCAGCATAAGCGTATCAAAAAACGGGCTGTGAAGTCCGTTGATAAACAATAAAATCGTGGTGTCGAGGTGGAGAAAAAAATCAAACATAATAAACGGTTATTTTTTCTTTCTTATTTTTTCTTTCTTATTTTTTCTTGTGTCTTTCAGCGCTTTTTCCATCATGTCGTAATAATCCGTATTAAATGGATTTCTTTTAATAAGAGTCTCTATATAAGTCTTTGCCCTTTTACCTCTTCCTTTTGCCATCGCTTCTTTGGCTTTACGCAAATAATAGTTGTCTCCGGAGCAGGCATACCCGGGGTTTTTTCCCAATAAGGATATAACAGCATTCAGAGAATCTGTTTGGGTTCCTTTCATGGTAAACTGAAAAGGAACAGAGAACTTTGTGTATTTACTATTATGGCATCTGTTCCAATGACCTTTTGTAGCCTCTATAAACTTAGACATCGCTTGATCCAGGCCGAAATGCAAAGGATTTTTTATTCTGATATTGTGAAGATTACCATCGCAATCCACCTGAAAAGAAACCACCATAATACCGATAACGCAGTTCTTCCGCGCTATATCGGTATATTTTACCTTTCTGAGGAATAGAGCTTTAAAGCCGTAGAAACCACCTCTGAACCTGTAGTCCAGCAAATTACGGATTTGCTTATTGCGACTTTGTGCCACACTAACCGGTTCCTGAGCAAACGCCATGCTCCCCGCAAACATTAAAACAAACATCAAAAAAAGAAATTTTTTCCGCATAGTGCTTTCTTTATTAAAAAGAAGGGCTAAAAATACACAATTTATTCAGAATATTGTTTCTATTATTCACTTAAATCATCGTCGCTAATCAAAGTACATGCAACCGATTGGCGTCCTGTTTGATAAAAATGAACAGCAGGATGGTGAACGACCAAAGAGAAGAGCCGCCATAGCTGAAAAACGGAAGCGGGATTCCCACCACGGGGAAAAGCCCAATGGTCATGGCAAGGTTTACCGCAAAATGAAAAAACAAAACGGAAGCCACGCCATAGCCATAAATCCGGCTAAAGGCCGACCGCTGTCGTTCGGATAATTGGATAATACGTATCAATAGGGCCAGAAACAGCAAAATCAGCACCATCGAGCCCAAAAAACCACGTTCTTCGCCTACCGTACTAAAGATAAAATCGGTACTTTGTTCGGGTACGAAATGGTTGCGGGTAAGCATTCCTTTCCGGTAGCCTTTTCCGACCAGGCCGCCGGAACCAATGGCAATTTTTGCCTGGTTCACATTGTAACCGGCGCCGTGCAGGTCTTTTTTCATACCCAGCATAATCTCTATACGGATACGCTGATGGGATTCAAGCACATGCTGAAAAGCATAGTCAACCATAGAAACAAAAACCAGCGATACCAAAAGAGTGCTCAGCCATATTTTCCATTGATGACGTAAGCTGCGAAACAGCGCAAACAGCAGAACCGCCAGTACAACCAAGCCTGCGCCCACATAAAACTCTCCGAATTTTATAGTAATAATAAACAACGCGGCAAGCATAAGACCAATCACAATTATCCAGCCGGAAAGTCCTTCACGGTAAAGCACGAGGATAAACGAAATATAGACCAGTGCCGAACCGGTGTCGTTTTGCATCAAAATCAGCAGGGCAGGAAAACTTAATATGGTAACTGCCACCGCTTTTGTTTTAAACAAATGCATATCAGTCTGTAACTTACCCAGATATTTTGCCAATGCCAATGCCGTAGCAAATTTGGCAAACTCGGCTGGTTGCAGCGCAAAGTTTCCTATCTGAAACCACGAACGCGAGCCGGCCACCGTTTTCCCGAAAAGCAAAACGCCAATCAGGCTGAGCATAATCAGGAAATAAAAAACATAGGCAAACGAAGAAAAAAATTTGGCATCAATCACCAGTATCATAAAAGCAAGTAACAGTGCCAGACCAATCCAGAGCAGTTGTTTGCCATAACGTTCGGACAAATTAAAAATTGATATGCTTTCGCTGCTCCCCGAAGCCGAATAAATACTCAACCAGCCGTAAACCACCAGGCCTAAATATAAAAGTACCGTAAGCCAGTCCACACTTCTCCAGAAATTTTCCTGCTTTCTCATGGCTTTTCCGGTTTTTGATTATGAATCAAGTCCCCGTTGATGATACGTTTTTCCAACAGCGGACGTTTTGTTTTTCCGCGCAGGTATTTTTCTATCATCAAACTGGCAATGGGCGCTGCCCAGGTAGCACCGTATCCGGCATTTTCAACAATGACGGCGATGGCAATTTTTGGATGCACCACGGGAGCAAAAGCCATAAAAACAGAGTGATCTTTTCCATGCGGATTCTGTGAGGTTCCTGTCTTTCCGGCCTGGCTTATACTGTCCATTTTATAAAAGCGGGCTGTTCCATACTTTGAGGTAAACACCTCTGTCATAGACTCCCTCGCAACTGTATAATAGGACTGATCAAAGGGAACTTTAATTTTTTTATGATATTTTTCCGAAAGGGTATCATCACCGGACATGCCTATTAAAAAGTGTGGTTTCACATAATAACCACCGTTGGCAATGATGGCAGCTATGTTTGCGAGTTGTACAGGTGTTACCAGTATTTCTCCCTGCCCGATACTCAACGAAGCGATAGTCAGCGCATTCCAGCTTCTGTGATATACTTTATCGTAATATGCTCTGGTAGGGATAGATCCCGGCTTTTCAAAAGGAATATCCGTATCAAAACGGTGTCCCAGGCCGAAGCTAATCACCTTTTTACGCCATGCGTCAAAGGCATCGTGTGTGTTGGCATACTTGGGATTATCGATAATGGCACGGAAAGTTTTCCAGAAATAGGGATTACAGGAGAGTGCAATAGCCAACCTCATCTGCAAAGGCGAAATATGGGAGTGGCAGGCAAAAGGTTTGGAGCCTGCCAGGCAGGTGACCCAGGCATCGGCTGTAACCACATGCTCCTGCAATCCGATAAGAGCCTCCACTAATTTAAACGTGGAACCGGGCGGATAAGTCCCGGATGAGGCGCGATTCATTAATGGTTTTAAGCTGTCAAGCAACAGTTTGCTGTAATTTTCCGAACGCTGTCGTCCGACCAAAAGGTTAGGATCGTATGTCGGGGCACTGACAAAAGCCAGTATCTCACCGGTCTTGGGAGAAATGGCCACAATACTTCCTTTTTTATTTTGCATCAACAGTTGCCCGTAAGCCTGAAGTTTTTCATCGAGACTCAGTGTTAAATCCTCTCCCGGTATTGAAAGGGTGTCAAATTTCCCGTTTTGGAAACTTCCTTTCACGTTGTTGTGAACATCCACCTCAACAAGTCGCGAGCCTTTTTTCCCGCGCAACTCTTTTTCATAAAACCATTCGATGCCTGATTTCCCGATATAATCGCCCGGCCGATAATAAGGATCACGCTTCAAATCACGCGGATTTACCTCTCCCACACTCCCCAGCACTTGGGCGGCAATGGGATATGGATAGCGGCGTAACGTTCTGGTTTGAAAATAAAATCCGGGGAATTCATACATAACCTCCTCAATTGGACCTTTATCTTTTTTAGAAAGCTGCTTCAGAAACACGGAGGGTTTGTAATAAGAATAGTGTTTTGCTTTTGTCATCATTTTGATAAAAAAAGCCTTATCAATCCCCAACAACCGGATAAATTTGAGCGTATCCATACTTTTCACCTGTCGCGGAATCACCATAAGGTCATATACGGCATCGTTATACACCAGTAGTTTGTGATGGCGGTCGTAAATACGGCCTCGCGCCGGATATTCAATCACGCGGCGCAACGCAATATCACGTGCAGAGAGCTTATACTGATTAGTATAAACCTGTAAGTAAAACAGGCGCACAAGTATAACCACAGCCACTAATGTAAACCCGGCTATTATCACGTATTTCCTTGCTGAGTAATCCTTTCGATACATGAAATAATTGAGAAATAATTGAGAAATCCCAACAACAAAAGTAGAAAATTTAAAGGCATGCTTTCATTCTGCGGAAATTAAATTTGAATAATTCTCAAAAACCAATACCCCAAAATTAAAACCACAACCGCAACCGTTTGATATTTGAACTACGGAAAAGACCGCAAAATCTGTTTACGTTTCTCCTGATTCAACCTTCATGAAAAATATTTTGCATAATCAATTTGTTTAATTTTGCAGCCTTAAAATATTTAGATGAAGCAAACAGATACTATACTCCGAAAACCGGACTGGCTGAAAATAAAAGTCCCTTCGGGAAAAGAATATATCTCTGTAAAAAACATAGTAACCGAACACAAACTTCACACCATTTGCACCAGCGGGCATTGTCCGAACATGTATGAATGCTGGGGCAGAGGAACGGCTACTTTCATGATTTTGGGAGACATCTGTACCCGCTCCTGTAAATTTTGCAACGTCAGGACCGGAAAACCGTTCCCTGTAGATTTGCAGGAACCTCAACGTATAGCGGAATCAATCCGGTTGATGAAGCTGAAACATGCCGTCCTCACTTCGGTGGACCGGGACGATTTGGATGATGGCGGAGCTGCCATTTGGGACCTGACCATTCGTAAAATTAAAATAATGAACCCGCAGACTACCATCGAAACACTCATTCCCGACTTTGATGGCTGCGAAGAATATATCCGGCAGATAATTGACGCCGGCCCGGAAGTTATTTCGCACAATCTGGAAACCGTTCGCCGAATCACACCACAGATACGTAGCCGTGCCCGATACGACCGCAGCCTGAAGGTGCTGAAATATATTGCTAATTCGGGAAAAGTAACCAAATCCGGGATTATGGCAGGCATGGGCGAAAAACCCGAAGAGGTTTACGAACTTATGGACGACCTTTTGGAAGTGGGTGTTTCCGTGCTGACTATCGGTCAATACCTGCAACCGACCAAAAAACATCTCCCTGTCAAGGAATTTGTATCACCTGAACAATTTAAAGAATATGAACGTGTCGGTCTGGAAAAAGGATTCCGGTTTGTGGAAAGCAGCCCTTTGGTAAGGTCTTCGTATCATGCCGAAAAACACGTGCCAAAAACCAAATGAGTAATAAATATGGAAAAAAACACTACCATCAAGCTAATAGACTTAGGATTTATTGATTATGCCGAGGCCTGGGAATACCAAAAAAAACTTTTTGACAAAATCCTTGAAACCAAGCAAAAAGGCCTGACCACAGATAATTATCTGCTCTTTTGTGAGCATGCACCCGTTTATACTTTGGGCAAAAGCGGTAACAGGGAAAATCTGTTGGCAGATGATAAGTGGCTTGAAGAAAACGATATTTCTTTTTATCAAATTGATCGCGGTGGCGACATCACTTTCCATGGTCCGGGGCAACTGGTAGGTTATCCTGTTTTGGATGTGGATAACTTCAACAGTTCCATCAAAGAGTTTATTTTCGACATCGAAACAGTGCTTATCCGCACCGTTAAACATTTCGGTTTGAGAAGTGAACGTATCGAAAGAGCAACAGGTGTCTGGCTCGATGCCGGGATAAAAGGAAAAGAACGAAAAATTGCTGCCATCGGCATGCGGATTCACAACAAAGTAAGCATGCATGGCTTTGCGCTCAATGTGAATACCGATTTGAATTATTTTAGTCATATCAACCCTTGCGGATTTCGCGACAAAGGCGTTACTTCGATACAAAAAGAGCTCAACCGGGAAATAGATATGAAAACCGTTAAAAATCAGGTGATAAAAGAATTTGGAATAATTTTTGACGCCAAATTTCTTAACGACGTTGTTTGAAGTTAAACTGAGAATCTACGAGAGACATCCTGACTTCATTGAACTTCAGCTATTAGCCGGTTTTCCCGGATGGCTGTTTCCCATCAGCATGCGTAAAACATTCAGCGATTTTATTTTACCGAGCTCCGGGAGATGAAGCTGATAAAACGTCAGCAGAGTGTCCAGCACCAACCGTCTTTCTTTTGTTGAAATGTGTAATGTTTTTAAATCTTCGGTGGAGGTTTGCATCAACACGAAAAGCTTTTGTGCCGCCACTCCTTCGGTAAAATAAGGATGAAACGGCCGGTGTGCTGAAAAACCCGCATCCTGCAAATCAAACACCCGGTGCATATCCTCAGAAGTGATATTAATCTTAGGATAGAATCCCAAAAACCGGCTGAGCTGCAACAGAAAAAAGAGATGAAAATTCAAAAAATGTTGCTCTTCGAGGTCAAACCAAACCAGGCTGTGATAAATCCACTGAAACAGCTCTTTGTTGGAAGCCTCTTCACGAACACACTTATAAAGTATTTCATCGAGAAACAACAGGATACTTTGCTTTTCGATGGAAAACGGAATGTGGTGCCAGGGGTAGTCCACCCGCGCTTCTTTGATGTGTTGCAGGTTTTGGCCCGGCTTATGGTAAACTTCCAAATCAAGCAAAGTCAACGGTTCAAAAAGTGCAGGTTTCAGTTTGGCTTTTTTACTGCGCATGCCTTTTACGATATACGACTGCAAACCGAGCTCTTCGGTAAAAATCTTCACCACAAGCGATGTGTCACCATATTTAAAATGCTGAAAAACAATTCCTTTTGTTTGTAAAATCATAAGCCATGGGAATCCGTTAGTGAATAACCAGAATTTTGGTAACCATGCTTTCCGTACCATCGCTGTTGGTAACAAAAACAAGATAAACACCAGTAGTAACATGCACGTTATTAAACGAATAACCATTCCATACAGCCTGTCCGCCTTCGGCTTTGGTTTCGTAAACGAGGTTACCATAACTATCAGTAATTTTTACGGAAGCATTTGTAACAAGACCTTTAATGGCAATGATTCCGGTATAATCCTCTCGAACCGGATTGGGATAAGCAAAAACATTTGAATACTTTTTATTTCCGGGTGTGGCGGTACCGCGATAGGAAATCAACCCCTTTTCCGTTCCGATAAAAACCTCTCCGTTTTTGTCGATGGAGATCCCGGTAATGTTATTGGAAAGCAACGGACTGTTTTTGGTGGTAAAATGGTGAATTTCTTTCAGTCCATCGGGCGAGAACAGAAAAACCCCGGCTCTACGTGTTCCGACCCATTTCCTGTTGCCGCCATCCACGGCGATGGCCGTAACCGTTTCGGTAACAAGCAAGATATCTGCCAGGCCCGTGCCATCGTTGCGGGGAACCAGAATTTGCTGCGCATCAAAATCGGCACCCGGCTCAAAAATGCTTCCCGGTGCATAAAACACATTAATTCCTTTGTCGGTACCAACCCATACCTGTCCGTCATTATCAGTGGCAAACGAATAGACTGTGCTACCCTGAATGTTTCCGTTGCCACGCGAAGCGTTAAGCACCTTCACCTGGTCGTCGGACGGGTCGCCCACCGTACCATTATAATTATAAACAATCACCATCCCGTTGTTTCTCTTTTTTATCCAGATATTGTTGTTTTTGTCCACCATCAGGCTACCCACATCAATACCGCTAAGGCTGGCACCGAGATTGAACGACTGCCAGCTACCATCATTTTTCAACACAGACAGCAACCGTGTGGCTCCTGAATTGGCCACCCACAAATTGTGGTTATCGTCAAAATCAAGGCCGCTTACCAGAACCAGGTCCGGGTTTTTGTTCCATGGCTGTAAACTGCTGTTGTTACGCGAATAAATCGTTGTCAGTTTCTGGTTTTCAAACTTCAAAATGCCATCCTGAAAAGTGCCTACATAAGCGGTTTGCGGATGGGCAGGATCAACTTTCACACAAACCGGGTCGCTGATACTGTCGAAAGCCGGCGTATTGCTGTTGTCGAAAGTTTGCCATTGTCCGTTGTGAAAAAGAAAAACACCGTCATGAATATAAGCTTTGCTCCAGTCGGCATGGTAACCGCCCGGAACCACCCACACATCTTCGCCACGGGAATCGATATCGAAAACATGAATATTTTCCGGCCCGTTGGGTTGAATCAGTTCTTCGTTGTTGTTCAGATTCTGCGCCTTTAACAAGCCTTTATTATTCGTTCCTATCCACACATCATTTTTCACATCGCCACGGGCAGCGAGAGGTTCAATACCTTCGTCATTGACTTTGTTAACATAAAATACCCTTTTTCCAGACTTATCAAACCCATCTATCCAGTAACGGTTTACAAGTAACAGGGCGTTTCCATCGGCATTCAGCTGAAAATGATGGCTGTGGTTTGAAGGGAGGTAATAATTCCATTTATTTCCGTCAAAAACATAAAGCGTATCACCATCCCATGTACCGGAAGAATAATTAGCATAAATTTTACCACCGAAAGCGGTGATAAGGTTGTAAGTTTGCTGTGGAACGGGCAACCGTACTTCCAAATGCCATTGCTGATAATCGGCCGGGTTTGTAGCGTTCAGATTACTGTAATAAATTCCTTTGGAGGTAGCGGCAAACAACGCCGTGTCGTTGGCAGTCATGTCCAGCACGTCCAGAGCGCTGCCATCAGGACCAATGTAGTAAGTATCCTTAATTTCATGCTTTTTCATGTCGAGCACCACAATGCCGAAACTGCACGAGAGATAAGCAAAATTATCTTTGAAAAAAATGTTATTGATGGTTTTTATCCCAAGCATGTATTTGTTGAAAATATCGGGTATGTTCACCACGTTTCCTTTGTTGTCAATCAAATCGATGTTAGCATCGCTATAGGCTACCAAAAGTTGTCCTGATTTTTTATCGTACTCTATTTTATTGATTCCCGAATCATTCAAACCTTTCACTTTGTCGAAAATAGAAATTTTATCGTCCAGAAGCCGATAAGTGAACAGTGTGTAAGGTGTGGCGGCATAAATCAGACCGGGGGTAACCGCCACATCGACAACTTTATTGTATGGCAGATGGGAGCGCCACCGGCCAATGCCAATTTGCGCCTGCAATACGGGCGAAAAAAATAAAAGGCTTAAAAAAGCAAGAAGAAAAAATCTTTTCATAAAAAGTAAACGTAATTTTAAAATAATTCTTTTATGTCTTTTCATTAATTCACCTTCACACCGTCATATTTTACCTCTTTCCCATGCTGGTAAGTAATACTGATGATGAGGTTTCCATCCTTATCAAATTTCTGCCAGTCGCCATTCTTACGCCCCATGCTATAACTCCCCGACTCTTTCAGCTTGCCGTTGGGCCAGTACCATTTGTGTTCGCCATTGGGCAAATCGTCAATAAATTTTCCTTCGAAAAACAACGTACCATCCCGGTAGTAATAACGACTCCAGCCCATACGTTGTCCGCCGGCATATTCCACCTCCTGACGGGTATCACCCACTATGAAAACCCATTTTCCCTCTTTTTTTCCTTCGACATATTCGCCTTTTGTCATCGCGTTGCCCTGCATGTCGTATTCTGTATAAGAACCATCTTCCAGTCCTTCGTAAAAATTTTCCGTACGCAGTAGTTTGCCGTTAGGATAATACCAAAGCCAGACGCTGTCCGGGTCGCCATCGTGATATTTGCCGGTCTCTTCCATCTCACCATCGGAATAGTAATATTTCCACAGTCCGGTTTTCAGGTCTTTGGTATAAGAACCTGCTGCTTTCAGGCTTCCGTTAATGTAAAACTCTTTCCAGAAACCTTCCTGTTCGCCGGCATCCGTAAAGATACCTTTAGCAATCATTTTTCCGTTTCTGAAAATAAACGCTCTTTTTACTTTACCCGATTCATCGTACTCACGCCGGATACCTTCGGGAAGACCTTTGTTGTTGTAAGTAGCCTGAACTTTCAGTTTTCCATCCGGATAGTAATCGGTACGTACTTCCAACTGCGACAGTGCTTCGGCCATTTTCTCTTTTTCGCCGTTGGTATATTTTTCGGTGGAAAAAAGGTTGCCGGTTTCATCATACGTTTTAAAAAATCCGTTTTTCAATCCGTGGTTAAAAAATCCAACCATCCGGATTTTTCCATCCGGATAAAACCATATCCATTTGCCATCGGGCTGATGGTTAGCATCGTAACGATTTATGCGCTGTCGTTTGTAAATGTATCCTTTTTTGTAAGTAATGATTTGAATTATCCGGCCATCCTGTGCATATTCGTAAGCGGTGCCTTCTTCAAGACCATCTTTAAAAGGAATTTTCATTTTCACTTTACCGTTAGGGTAGAGATAGTAGGTGTAGCCCTGCTTTACGTCGTTCACAAAATTTTCTTTGGTAACATTTTCATCCTGATAAGTGATGCGGAAACCATTTTTCTTCCCTCTTTTATAATTTATCTCCACCGTCAGGTGCCCTTTTTCATCATAAAATCTCCAAAGGCTGTCCAGTAAAAAATCTTTCCGGTTTCCCTCCGATTTTAAACGTCCGTTTTCATAATAATTTTTCCAGTAGCCATCGGGTTTACCGTCACGCATAGTTCCCTCGCTGGCAATTTTAGCGTTAGCGTAATAAAAAATATTATAACCGTTGGGATTGATTTTAGTCTTTTGCTGCGAAAACACTGGTAAAGCTGCCAAAATCATGAAAAAAGAAATAAATAAAATCAGCGATGTCTTTTTCATTAGCGACTTATCATTTTTCCTTTTACGCGCCGGGTATTTTTTTGCAAATTATACCGGTCGTTTTTTATCACTTTCAACACAGACCTACTACTTCTGGGTTCAATATAATAGACAAGTGTATCATATTTCACTTTTCCATAATCGTTATTCCATTTATCAGCCGAAATCTGGTATTCATTTTCATCGTTAAGCACGAATTTCAAAAAGCGGTAGGGACCATTTTCAAAAGCCACGCTGATAGAATTGCCACCTTCGCTAACGGCCACACCCGGTGTATTTTTCGGAATAATAATTTTTTCAACATATTGGCCTTTTATGAGTTTAATTTCTCCACGGGCCACTTTGGTATCGGCATAACTTAAATTACGCCGGAGGATGATTTTTTTGGAGTTATAAAATTGAATCTTATCCAAACTTAGAAAATTTTTGTTCAGATTATTACGCATATCCTGACTAAAATAGATGGTTTTTGAGCAGGAAGAGATAAGTATTAAAAAAGATAAGCCAAATAATAATACGTAAAACCTTTTCATAATTATATGATTTTTAGTTTTTTGGATATTTCTAACATGCGTTCTATCGGTTTACGCGCCTGTTCCATAATCTGTTCATCCAGTGTTATGACAGGTTCTTCATTTTTTAAAGCCAAATATAGCTTTTTCATAGAATTAAGCTTCATATAGGGACAATCGTTGCACGCACAGGTTTCGTCAGAAGGTACTACAAGAAATTCTTTTTCGGGCGACTGAAGATACATTTGATGTAAAATACCGGTTTCCGTAGCTACAATAAATTTTTTGGAAGTGTCGTTTTTGGTAAATTTCAATAACCCTGTAGTGGAACCCACAAAGTCGGCCATTTCCAAAATCTGCGGTTTACATTCCGGATGCGCCACAATTTTAGCATCGGGATGTTCTGTTTTTAACTTAAGGATAGACTCAACGGTCAGAATATCATGAACTTCACAACTGCCATCCCAAAGCACCATATTACGGCCGGTAATACGGTTCACATAACCGCCAAGGTTACGGTCGGGAGCGAAAATTATTTTCTGATCTTTGGGAAACGATTCCACAAGTTGCACCGCATTGCCGGAAGTGCAAATAACATCCGACAGCGTTTTAATGGCAGCTGTGGTGTTGATATAAGAAATGACAATATGATTAGGATACCGGGCTTTAAAGGCGGCAAAATCATCGTATGGGCACGAGTCGGCCAGCGAGCAACCGGCTTCTCTGTCGGGCATCAAAACTTTGGTGTCGGGGTTGATAATTTTGGCTACCTCGGCCATAAAATGTACGCCGGCAAAAACTATGATGTCTACATCTGCATCCGCAGCTTTTTGTGCCAGCCCCAAACTATCCCCCACATAATCCGCAATATCCTGAATTTCACCTATTTGATAATAATGTGCCAGAATCAGCGCATTTTTTTCTTTTTTCAGCTGCAATATATTTTTTTTGTAGTCCATGATATTCTTATTGACAATTTACTCTTTATTAAAAAAATTTAAAGTTAAAATCTTATTATTTATTATATACCTGTTAGCTTTGATGAATAAAAACCGTTCAAAAATTAGGTTTTGTCAAAAACAGGTCTTTATAAACATCCAATTTACAACTAATAACCTTTTAATCTATTTTTAATCAACATTTAATACAGGTTATGAACAAGCTGTTAATATTTTGCAAATTTCATAAATTTTATTGAGTTTTACCAACAATAAATGTGCATAACCGCGTAAAACATTTTTAAAACTATCCGGTTTTTAGTGTAACCTTTCCACAAGCACTTTTTCGATGTTCATAACCTGTACTTTTTCATTTTTTATGCAACAAATTTACGCAGATATTAACAATGATGTTTAATAAATTTTAAGATATTGAAAATGAGTATTTTGTTTGAATGAAGAATTTTTTTTTAATCATTTAAATCTGTTTGTAATCAACTCCTTTAGCATAGCCGGGAAATTTGCGTAATTTTGTCTGGAAAATGTTATGAACAATGAGTGAAAAACAGCAAATTTTGGCATTGGCATCTGATCATGGCGGTTATTGGATGAAGGATTTTATTTCACAAAAACTGCGCGATGCGGGTTATGAAGTAAATGATTTTGGTACTTTTTCCGGTGAAAGTGTTGATTATCCGGATTATATCCATCCCCTGGCTCATGCTGTGAATGAGGGTGAATTTGAAAGAGGCATTATTTTGTGTGGCAGTGGAAACGGAGCGCAAATGACTGCGAACAAATATCCTAATGTACGGGCCGGTTTATGCTGGGATGTGGAACAGACCCGGCTGATTCGTATGCACAACAATGCCAACATCCTTTCTCTGCCCGGAAAGTTTGTTACTTTTGACGAAGCCTGGAAAATAGTGGAAACCTTTTTAAATACGGAGTTTGAAGGCGGAAGACACGACCGGCGGGTGAAAAAAATAGGACGGATTATTAAATAAGAGGGGCATACCGTGAAAAGTTCAACGGAAAAAAAGATATTTCTTAAAAAGGCCGAAAAAATTGCTTTTGACAAGGTGCATCGCGAAAAGATAAAATTCAATATATCGCGTTACGATAAGGCTGTTGCCAAAGGAAAAGCTATTTATTCAAATCTTGATTTAGCACGAAGCCGGGCCGGTTATATCAAATACAAAGTGATTAACGAGTTGGAAAAATATCTCATCGAGTTTGAAGATAATTTCACCAAAAACGGAGGGAAAGTAATTTGGGCTGCCGATGACATCGAAGCAGTAAATGCTGTTTTAGAGATTGCCCGTAAAAACCATGTCAAAAAGGTAGTGAAATCCAAATCGATGACTACCGAAGAAATTGAACTTAACGCATCTTTGAAACGGGCCAATATTGAATCGGTGGAAACCGACCTCGGTGAGTTTATTGTGCAGCAAGCCGGACAAAAACCCTATCACATTGTTACGCCGGCTATGCATATGTCAAAAGAAGATATTGCCGGACTGTATCATAAAAAATTTAATACGGATGAACATCTTACCCCGGAGGAGCTGACGCATTACACGCGGAAACTGTTGCGCGAGAAGTTTATTCATGCCGACATGGGAGTTAGCGGAGCCAATTTCCTCATTGCTGATATGGGCGGCATTGCTCTCACCGAAAATGAAGGAAATGCCCTGCTTTCCATGTCCTTTCCAAAAATTCATATTGCCATTGCAGGTATCGAAAAACTAATTCCGCGTCTTGAAGACCTGGGGCTTTACTGGCCACTGCTGGCCAGCCACGGAACCGGCCAGAACATGACCGTTTACAACTCCATTATCAGTGGGCCGAAAAAAGGAAATGAAAAAGATGGCCCGGAGCAAATGATTGTGATTCTGCTGGATAACGGACGAACAAACCTGCTGGCCAAAGAACGGCAACGCCAGGCGTTGTCGTGCATCCGGTGTGGCGCCTGCCTCAACGCCTGCCCTGTTTATAAAAACATTGGCGGACACACTTACGATACCACTTACAGCGGTCCTATCGGAGCGGTCATTACACCTTATATGAAAGATTTAAAAGCCTATAATCATTTGAGTTTTGCCTCTTCGCTTTGTGGTAAATGTACCGAAGTCTGTCCGGTAAAAATTCCTATTCATCAGTTGTTGTTGGTGAATCGCGATGATGCCGTGAAAAACGGATTTTATACATATTTCGACAAAACCAGTATAACAATATCCACCAAAATACTGATGTCCAGGAAATTATTAGATGTAACCGGTGGAAAAACGAAAAATTTCGGTGCCGGCATGTTTGTGGAAAAGGTATGGGGGCCACGGCGCGAGCTTCCTAAATTTGCCAAAAAATCGTTTAGCAAACAGTGGCGCGAAAAACAGGGTGACGAATAATGAATAGCCACCAGTTTCAGCGTCCACGCTGAAACATCCGCTTGTGCCTTTATCCCAATGCAAATTCCATAACTACCCGGTAAGTTACCCCCGAAGGTTTTAGTAAACTTTCGTAAAGAATAATTTTGTCCACAGTAAATTTCTGCAAAAAATCATGGCGATGGGCAGCAACAGCATCCTGAAAAATTTTCTTATGTTCAATCTTATTAATACGGCCAATGGTGAGATGGGGGACAAAATTCTGCCTGTCACGCGGAAAACCGGCATTGTCCAAAACACTCAGGACGTCTTCTCCCAGCCGGTGTATCGCATCGTCGTTTTCCACGCTAAACCAGAGGACTCGTGGTTTGTAGGAGCTGCCGAAAATACCGGTTCCGGCCATTTTCATGGGAAACACTGTGGTTTGTTTTGCTACCTGTTGCAAAGCCGTACGGAGTGTGGAGAATCTCTCTTCGGGTGTTTTGCCAAGGAATTTCAGTGTCAGATGAAAATTATCCGGTTTTACCCAACTGATTTTTTCCAACTGCAGTGCATGGCGGAGCGCTGCGTAACTTTTCAAAAAATTTTCGTCCGGCACTACTTTTATTGCCACAAAGAGACGTTTCATAAAATTTTCGTTTTCACTGGTAAAAATACAACTTTTGATTTGTGGATTTTTTTACATTTGCACCCTCTTTTTGGGGCATTAGCTCAGTTGGCTAGAGCGTTTGACTGGCAGTCAAGAGGTCATCGGTTCGATTCCGATATGCTCCACTCTCGAAATCAAAAGGTTACGATAAAAAGAAAGTATAATCTTTTTTATTTGCTAACAATTTTCTACCGATGCGTGTTCATGTTTACCATGCCTGCACCATACACAACTGCAATGAACATGCAGGCATTGTTTATCCTTTAATCTTGTATGATACCACCCCTTAGCAATTTTGTATATTAATTTCTTGGAAAAAGAAATGTTATAATGTTTTCTTAAAAGCGGGATAACATCATCTAATTTGGCCATATATTTAAATGAATAGTTATAACCGGGGTTGTATAAATGGGAATAAAGCCATCTGTTTGCCAAAGAGGTTCTAAATTTCGGGTACAGGTGCGTCTTGCATAGCTCAGTATAGTCCTGGTTATCAATAATGCTTTTTGCTGCATAATAACCTGAAAGCATGGCATACTTAATACCAAAGCCCCAAAGGGCATCCTGAAAACCGGCATTCTCGCCAACATAGAAAATCCTGTTATCTTTTGACAGTATTGGTTTGGTAAAAAAATTAACAAATCCGCTAAATTCTTTTGCATCAACAATATCAATATCAATCGAAGAATTCAGAACCTGCAGGGCTCTTTTAAAATAGATTTTTTCATTTTTAAAATCTTTAAATATACATGTTGCAAATGTTGCCCGCCCATTATTAACTAACAGATAAGCATAAGATTGAGGGGCAATTCTGTTATCAACAAATCCAACGTAGATATTTTTATAAGAAGTTTTAAACACTATCCCTTTGGCAATTGCGTCAGCCACTTTTGGTCCGGTTCCGACAATCGCGTAACCATCTTCGAGTGAATCTAATTTATGCTTCCATAAAATATTTACACCTGATTCTTCTGCCTGCCTGCGTAATCCCTGATCTAAAGAATTTTCACCGTATCCTCTTTCAATAAGATAAAACAGGGGACGAGAGGTTTTCAATTGAATCTTTTTTCTATTCGGCCCGATAAAATAGCCGTCGTTCCCTGAATAAGGGTGGCATAAAAAATTTATTTTAATGCCAAGCCCGTCAAGGATGTTCAACGTATCTTCGTCGTCAGACCAATTTTCCAACCCTTGAAAATCACCATTAAACCGGGAACCCGCATTAACGTTCTTTTCGTATAAATTTACACTATAACCATTTTTAGCCAAAGAAATTGCTGCCGTAAAACCACCCGGACCGGCCCCAACTATATTTATGGTTTTGTTCCCTGGCATACTTCAGCTCTTTTTATTCATGGCGGTATTTGTAAGTCCCGAAAAACAAGTAACATGGCCTTGGTATTTTTAAGCAGTTATCATTTCCCGACCCTTTGTTTTATAAGGCAGGATTTCTTTTTTAGCATTTGTGATGATGATGTCCGTGTGAGCTTTTGTCATCCCCCGACACCAGTTTCATATTGCACACCGGGCAATTTCCCGGATGGTCGTAAACTTTATCACCTTCACACTTCATAGCGCATTGATAAACCGTGTTCATTTCTTTTTGTCCCGAATCTTGATTTTTTGTTTCCATGATTTTTTAATTTAATAGTTAATTATTGTGTTTTATTTCGTGTGCTTATATTATAAAAGAATGCAATGGACGCACCACTTAGCCAACCAATGATAAATGTGGCCCCCAGGCCGATTAAAGTTTCTAGCCATGGGACGTCCATCCTTATAATGGTTTCTGTGTTGAGCCCGTGCATGAAGCTGTTAAATATAAATATGGTTCCTTCGCGTCCTGCTATCAGCATGACCAACATGCAGCCGATATATAACAATACACCAGTCAGCCCTAAGGCCAAACCAAGTTTTTTAATGTTTAATGTCTTTTCCATGATCGTTAATTTTTAAGTTCAAATGTTTTTTTATCATTTCATAATGATTTCCCGTTTCCCGTTGATACTTTCTGACGATCACCCTTTCTCCTTCACATTTCGTGGAGCAGAAATAAGATTAAGATGTTGTCTGTTTTGTTTCCGTTTCATCATGACTGCAGCAATCATAATCTTCATCGTGATGATGCACATCTGCCTTGCCGGCGTCATGTAAATGTTTGTTGTTTTTTTGTTTCATATTTGCTAAGTATCATTTGGCGAAATAATGTTTTCCAAAATTAATCTATCTGAAACCCGTGAGCATTACAGAATTACGGAAAAGAGTTATATATTTTTGGGTTACATCGGGGCTAAATGTTATTTTAATGCCCTGACATCAATCTATTGCTCTTTTTCTGCCATTTTTAAGCACTGTCAAGGCCCTGATTGTTTGTGTACTAACAACCACCTTATCATTTTTCATCATTCCTGCAGCCCTGAAAACCGGGTCAGCCGACTGGAGGACTTTCTGCTTCAGCATGGGGTCCAGTTTTGGATGGTTGTTCAGAAACAACGTAACATAATTGGCAGCCTGAATGGAATTATGTCCGCTTAAAGTGGCGTCAAGCCATCCTTTCGGGAAGAAAATGTCCCCGGTTGCCTGTATTTCTTCAAGCATATTCAGCGAAGGAAGAATATACTTTTGAGAATAAACGGCCCGAAACGGATGATTCAAATAAGTTAAAGCTGTTAACACCCAGGGTTCATGTTCACGGTTGGCGGGATTTTTCAGACTTTCAAAAAACGCATCCCTGATGCTGTCGTCAGTGCTCAGCGCCGGGATGATAAATTTCATCTTCTTTCGTTTGTCAGGATTGGATAACCGGGCAAGTTGCATGTCGAGAATTGAATCGGGAATAAAACTGTTTCCTTCCATCCCCCGCCGCACGGCCAGTTCATAAGCCAGTGTGGTCATGTCGTCCTCAGACAGGTCCAGCCCTTTCATTTTTAATGTGCCCCTCCATAGTTTGAGCAACGACGCTGTTGCTTTGGGGCTGTATGCCGTTTTCATAAAGGTTTTGTAATAAGCCGATTTCAGAGACTTGATTTGGGTATTTTTCATCTTTTCCCAAAGAAGTTTTTCCATTCGTTTGGAAAGGATTTCCCGCTGAACATCGCCTGAAAATCTCCAGAAAAGAGTTCGGTAATATTTTAAGAGCAGGTTAATATTTTGTTCATTCCTTTCATTCGAAAGATAGAATTCGATGTCAGCAGCTGCTTTTTGCGGATCGATCTGCCTGTTCTGAAAATTTTCCCAAACTGAAATATAAGCGATGGCCCGCTGCATGGCAGAGAGTGAAAAGATTCTTTTGGAACCCAGGAAATTCAGGTCAGCTCCGGTGAATTGAAAATAACCGTAAGCCAGTCCGCTGCCATTCAGCAAGGTCATATCGGGGGTCCCTGCCGGTAAAGGCAACCTGGTTTGTCTGCTGTCGGCAAAGACCGGGAAAACCTTACCGGAATCTCCATAAAACATTGTGATGTTCATGGCCTGTGGCCACAATCTTCCCTGTTTATTTGGATCCATCTGGACAATGAACATACTGTCGTTTTTAATACTGTATTTGTAATAGGGCATTCCCGGTTGTTTTACCCAAATGTTACTCCATCTCTTCAGGTCTTTATCCGTCATCGGATTAAGTATACCAATCAGGTCATCCCAGTCGGCGTTGCTATAAGAATAGGTGTTTAAATATTGGCGCAGGCCTTTTTGCAACTTATCGGGGCCCAGCAGGGTTTCAAGCTGCAACATCACGACTGGCGCTTTATTGTAAATGATTGCCCCATACAGAGAACCGGCTCTGTTCAGATTATCCAGCTTTTGCCTGATGGCGTTGGCACCGGCTGTCCGGTCAACGGCATAAGCTTTCGGGTAATGGTCAATCAAAAAGGCCTGTTGATGGTCAATTTGCGGGAAGGCAGGGTTTACGATTTTGGCGGCCATGAAGTTAGCAAACACTTCTTTAAGCCACACATCGTCAAACCAGTCCATGGTTACCAGATCGCCAAACCACTGATGGGCCGTTTCGTGCGAGATGAGGCTGGCCCGGTCGAGCATCTGATTCTGTGTGGCTGTGGCATCGAGAAAAAGTTTCCCGGCACGGTAAAGCACCACACCAGGATGCTCCATGCCGCTGTACTGGAAAGAGGGTATGGCCACAAAGGCAAATTTACCGAAAGGATATTTAATGCCGGTATAATTTTCCATCCACGACAGGGCATCAAACTGTAAATAAAAAATCCGGTCAATGTTTTTTTCGATCTTTTTTTGATCGGTTTCCCGGTAATAAAAGGTGATTTCTCTTCCGTTTTTTTCCCGGGTTGAATGTTTGAACTTTCCGGCCGCAAAAGCAAAAAGATAAGTGCTGAGGGGTTTGGTTTCTGAAAAAGAGTAAACAGCCCGGTCATTATTTTGTTCTTTGATGGTTTTCAGCGCCCCGTTTGCCACAGCTGTCCACCCGGCAGGAACATCCAACGTCAGCAGGTAATGAGCTTTCAGGTCGGGCTGGTCAAAACAGGGAAATGCAGTAGAAGCCCTGTCGGGGACAAACAGCGTATAGAGGTAATCATCGTTCCGGTTCAGGGAAAGGTCCCCGGCAATAAATTTGAAAGTAATGTCATTTTTACCGCTGTTCAGATATTTTTCCGGGATGATGATATGGCCGTTTTCAAAACGGTATTTTACCTCTTTCCCATTGACAGCCATTGCTTTTATTTTATCTGCTGTTTCTTTAAAATCAATGACCAACGGTTTTTTGTTTTCCGACAGTGAGAAAGACAAGGTTTCATTCCCGGTAACGGGTGCTGATTTTTCAGCCGGTATGTTAAAAGAGAGCCGATACCTGATTGCACTGATGGTTTGTTTGCGGTAATCGTTCAGGCTTTTGGATACGCCCTTTTCCACCTGATAAGGGGCAACTTCCCGGCAGGATGTTAGTATAAAAACGATAAGAAAAAGCAAGCCGGCAATGCTGATGAATCTTTTGGTCATGGTTATGTTTGTTTATGGTTTATTTTTCTTTTCTTTCAACGGGATGATATTGGTTTGCATGCGATTTTATTTCTCTCCCCATCCGCCTCCTCCCGGAGTTTTCAGTACAAAGGTATCCCCTTTTTTGATGAGCCGGTGATCAACCCCCTGAAATTCAAGAACACTTTTATCTGTCTTAATGATAAACTGTTCACCGGTTTTTCCCGGGTTGCCCCCATTCATCCCGTAAGGCTGATATTTTCGGTGCTGGCTGAGCAGCGAAAGCTCCATATCTTCCAGAAAAGTATATTCCCTGACTACCCCTTCGCCACCGTTCAGTTTCCCGTGACCACCCGAGTCGTTCCTTACTTCAAATCTGTTCAGCCTGACGGGAAAACGATGTTCAAGTACTTCGGGATCGGTGATGCGTGTATTGGTCATGTGCTGGTGAACGGCAGAGGCTCCGTTGGATTTTTCCGTGGCGCCCGTACCTCCGCAAATGGTTTCATAATAACCAAACTTTTCGTTGCCGAACAACACATTGTTCATTGTCCCCTGGCTGCAGGCTGCCACGCCGAAAGCTTTCAATAAAGTATCGGTCAACCGCTGGCTGACTTCCACGTTTCCTCCGACCACGGCAGGACAGTTTTCGGGAGAACGGTCAAAAGGAGGATTCAGGAATCCCCGGGGAAGAATAATCCTGACCGGAACCATCAGGCCGTCATTCAGGGGAATATTTTCTTTCAGCAACAGGCGCATGACATAAATCACCACGCTGTTGACAATAGCCGGTGTGGCATTCATATTTTTGGGATGTACCGGCCCGCTGCCCGTAAAATCAAAAGTTGCTCTGCTGCCTTTGATGGTGATTTTTACGCGAACAGGGGTGTCATCATCCAGAAATTCTTCCGCCTCATAAATCCCGTCTTTAAAACCTGCCAGTACGGCTTCCATTTTCCGGGTTGCGTAATCTCCAAGGTGTTTCATGTATTGCTGCACTTCCTCTTTCCCGTAGCTTTTAATTAGTTGCAGCAAGGCCCGTTTTCCTTCGAGATTGGCTGCCAGCGCTGCGTTGAGGTCGGCCAGATTTTCTTCGACCAGGCGTGATGGATAGGGGGCATCTTCCAGTATACGGCGCATTCCCGACCAGTCAACCTTGCCGTTTCTGACAAGATAAAACGGAGAAATCACCACCCCTTCTTCCGAAAGCCGGGTGGCAGCAGGAGGCATGGACCCCGGCGACATGCCGCCAATCTCTGCATGGTGGGCACGGTTGACAACAAAACCCAGTCTTTCTGCTTTTACAGAAAAAACAGGCGTAATCAACGTTACATCAGGCAAATGAGACCCGCCGTATAATGGATGATTGGTCACAATCGTATCGCCTTCATTCATTTCAAAATGCCGAAGCACATTTCTGACACACATCCCCAGGCCACCGAGATGAACCGGAATATGGGGCGCATTGGCCACAAGAAATCCTTCACGATCCAGCAGGGCACAGGAAAAATCGAGCCGTTCTTTAATATTCACCGACAAAGCCGTCCGTTGTAAAACCGCACCCATATTGGCGGCCACCGACATAAACCGGCCGGAGAACAATTCGAGCCTGGTCTCATGGGATTTTTGGTTTTCCATTTTATGATTGGCACTTAATTTCCGGTTTGATAGAATCAGGTTGTCGTACGCATCTATTTCCATTTTCCACCCTTTATCAACAAAGGTTGTACTTTTATCGTCAGCTACAATTGCCGGGCCGTCAACAGTTTGGCCGGAATGTAAATCAGACCTGGGAAAAACCGGTGTTTCAACCCGGATTTTTCCATTCCACGACCGGATATAATGAGAAGGGACAGCCTTTGCTTTCTTAAAAACAGGTTTGCCGGCCTGCTCTCTGTTTTGCCTGTCGTTCAACGCAACTTTCACCCGTAGCGATTCAATTTCTATTTCCCTGTTTTCAGCCCAATGGCCAAACAAACCGGTATATACTTTCCTGAAGCCGGCCACAAGTTTTTCCGTTTTTCCCCTCCATTCTACGGCAAGTGTGCTATCCTGCCCTTCAAACCGAAGGAATACCGTTTTCATCCGGGTTTCAATGGTTTCGCCTTCTTCAAAACGGCCCGTTAGTTCCGATATGGCCCGCTGTTCAAGTTCGGTGAACAGCCGGTCCAGGTCAACTGTTGTTTCCGACAACCGTTTCAACACCTGCATCTCGGCAAAGTGCTCGATGGTTGCTCTCCCGATTCCGTAAGCACTGAGTAGTCCGGCATCTGCCGGAACAATCACCCGTTTCATGTTCAACAGGCGTGCGATACCGGTAGCATGCATTCCCCCTGCACCGCCAAAAGCAATCAGGACATAACCGGCCGGGTCGAACCCTTTGGCAGTAGATATTTTTTTGATAGCCCCTGCCATAATCTCATTGGCAATAGCTGTAAACCCTGACAAAACCGTTTTGGGATCAGGTTTCCCCCTTTTTGCTTTTTCTATTTTGGCGATAAGCTGGTACAGCCTTTTTTCAGCCGCTTTTGTGTCAACCGGGATACCAAAATATTGCGTATCCATTCTGCCCAGCAGCAGGTTTACATCCGTCAGGGTGAGCGGCCCGCCCATACCGTAACAGGCAGGGCCCGGGTCGGCGCCCGCACTTTGCGGACCGACAGTGAGTTTAAACCCGTCAAATCCGCAAACGGAGCCACCACCGGCAGCTACGGTTTCAATGGCAACAGCGGGGCTGAAGATGTGTGCATCACCCACTTCCAGCTCATAGCGGTAATCAAAGCCTTTGTCGTATCGCGACACATCGGTGCTTGTTCCACCCATGTCAAAAGTGATCAGTTGGTCATAACCTGCAGCGATTCCTTTCGCTGCGGCTCCGACCACGCCTCCTGCCGGCCCGCTCAGCAAGCTGTCTTTTGGATGGAAAGTGCCGGCTTTCATCAGTCCCCCTGCGCTGTTCATCACCAGCAGTCCGGCGCCGGTAACCGAAGTGATTTTATTCAGATAATTATGGATGACGGGGGACAAACAAGCATTTACAGTTGTGGTTTCGGCGCGTTCCAGTATCTTGATCAATGGTGATAAGCCGGTGGAAACTGAAATAAATTTCATGCCGGATTCTTCCAGCAGGTTTTTAAATTGATTTTCATGTAGCGGATTGCGGTAAGCATTCATAAAAACCACGGCTGCCGATTCGATGCCGGTTTGTTTTATTTCGGCAATTAAACCTTTGTATTCATCCGGAATGAGCGGATTCAATATTTTTCCTGTAGCATCTATCCGTTCTTCCACTTCGATGATGAAGGTGGGAAGCGGTTTCCTTTTTTTAATGTCCAGGCAGAAAATGTCAGGCCGTTGCTGGGCGCCAATCTCCAGCAGATCTCTGAATCCTTTTGTAATAAACAAAACCGACCTGGCTCCTTTGTGCTCCAGTAAGGCATTGGTACCTTTGGTGGTGCCAAGGCGCATTTGCATCGGCGGGAATAATCCGGTCAGTCCGGTTCCCGTAACCATCCTTACTGCGAGGACAGGCGCCTCGTCTCCCGAACTTAATTCAAAAGAAATCCCTTCACGGCGAAATGGTTCTTCAACATCAGAAACCAACTCTAAAATATTTGTTGTAGGATGAAAAGATTTTACCTTCGATTCAAACCGGGCATTTTCCCCTTTTATCCTGAAACGAAAGCCGTTAAGGATATTCTTTTTAAGCTTCCATTTCTGGTCAATTTTTAAGGTGCGGGATGAGACCCATTCTGTTACAGTCCCCCGGAGGGTTCCATTGCTCAAAATTTTTCTGCGATGAACGCGGCCGTCGGGGTCAATTCCAATCAGGTCGGTAAATGTCCCGCCCGTGTCAACAAAAAAACGATATGGATTCGGTTCTTTTTTCATTTTTTGCTTTCCAATGACTTTTCTCTTTTCCGGCGCACGATGAAATAAACGAACAGGGTAATTAAAAATGTGGCAACCAGCAATCCCACGTAGTAAATTTCGGTTTCATAAAAAATTGTGCCGGTGGCTTTCACGACAGCTGAAACGAGGTTGTGTATTCCCAACAACAGCGTTACCCAAACAACGATACCAAAAAGCACATTCCCGACTCCGGAGTTTGTGTGACGGTTACCCATCAGGGATAGGTCGTTAACGGCAAACCACAGGAAAATGGTGATAAAAGGCAGGATAAAACCGTTGAGCGCCTGTGCAGCGATAATGGCCGGAATCGGTTTCAGTCCGATGGTTCCGAAAACCAGGCCGGCAAGCAACACAAAGCCCCAGGTAAGTTTAAAGTACAATCCCTTTTCTGACCACCTTATTTTATTACGGGATTGAAACAGATCCCCTGCTGTAAAAGCCGATGCCAGTGGGGCGGTAACGGCTGAAGAAAACCCGGCTGCAAAAAGTCCGATCCCGAAAAACCAGACGGCCCAGCCACCCAGTTTTGAGGCCAGCGCCTTCCCGATGGCTTCAAAGGAGAATATACCGGTTACCGATGTCCCCACGATCAGAACAGCCATTGAAATGATCCCGCCTAATATTACGGCTACTGCCAGACCGAAACGCATATCTTTTACCGATTGAGATTTATCGGCAATACCCGATCCGAGAAAAAGATTATAAGGGACAACGGTAGTTCCCACCAATCCGAGTATCAGTAGGGAAGAACCGGCTGGAGAAGAAGGGATGAGGGAACCGCTGAAAATCAGGTTGATATCCGGTTTCAACAACAGTGCGGTAATCAAAAAAGCAATCCCTATCAACACAACCAAAAAGCCGAGGATGCGGGCCAAAATACGTATTCCCGAAAAAAGTAGTGCAAACGTAGCAACAACGGCAAGAAGGGCTACCCAAACATTTATATTTACCGGGGCAAACACCCTGATGCCTTCGGCAGCGCCCAGCAGGTTACCGGTTTCATAAGCGGCAGAACCAATGATGATGGCGCCGATGACGAGGAGAAAAACAATCCAGCCCCCCGGTTTATGCCCGTATTTTTCAGCAATGGCCCGGCCAAGGCTTTTAGTGCTCACAATGCTCAGGCGTGCCGCAGCCTCCTGAAGTACCAGACAGGCAAAAGTTGAAAACAGCAGTGCCCAGAGCAAAGAATACCCGAAAGATGCACCTGCTTTTGCCGCAGTCGTTATGGTCCCCGGGCCGATAAAAGCGGCCGAGATAATTGACCAGAAAAGTATATTCAGTATCTTTTGCTTCATCAGTAACGGAAAATCATTTCAATTTCTAAATTCATTTTTGTTGTATCGCAGGCTTTATAAAATTGTCAATCCCTGCTTTTTGCCCGGTTCCCCAAAATATTGCAATTGCTTTTTTTGATCTTAACACCGACGATAACATTGCAACTCCTTGTTCTGTAAAAACCATTGGATTTACAGATGAATGTTTCAGGTTTTGTAACCGGTCACAAATTGTGACCAGTTCATTTAAGGTGTAAAAATACAATTATTCATTTTCTATCTTTTCAGTTTTGATAGTATTTCCACCCCAAAAACAGCTCAACTCTTGTGTGCCGGTTTTGCGTATGTCTCACCCGGGCACCGGCCTTCCAAAGAATTTTTTGCGCCGGATGATGCAATCGTTTCCGTGAGGGAGAGAACCGGTAAAACCCGGCAGTTTACGTGGCCTATCTTACTAATTTACTGTGAATTATTTTTTGTTATTAACATAATGACTTCAAAATATTGATAAAGTATTTCGTGTGAAATTAATGATTTATTTTGCAGAAAAAGTAAACTATGGGACGAAAAGTAAAAATTGTCGCCACCCTGGGGCCTGTAACTGATAATCGGGAAAGTGTCTGTAAACTGATAGAAGCCGGAGTAAATGTCTTCCGGTTGAACTTCTCTTACGGAACACACGAAAGTCATTACAAAAGTTTTCAACTTATCAGAAAGCATGCGGCGGAACTGGGAAAAGAAGTTGCTGTGATGCAGGATATCTGCGGTCCGAAAATCCGTATCAGGGGGATGAAAGAGAGCCGCGAGATAAACAAAGGCGACAAGATTATCATGTCGAAAAAGGCTGGAGGAGAAGCCTTTTCCATCACTTACCCCTATATTATCGATCAGCTTGTCGTAGGCGATGAGGTCTATTTTGCCGATGGAACCGTAAAATCGAAAGTAGTGGAAAAATCGGGCGACAAATTGGTGCTTCAAGCCCTGTCTCACGGGCAATTACGGGAAGGGAAAGGCGTTAATATTCCCCGGTCGGGCATAAAAATGTCGGCGCTGACTGAAAAAGACAAAGCCGATTTAAAATTTGCCGCTGAAATCGGTATCGACATTGTAGCCGTCTCTTTTGTAGAAACCGCAGAGGATGTCCTTGAAGCCAGAAAAATTCTCACCGAAAACCATTCCGATGCATGGATTATTGCCAAAATTGAGCGGAAATCAGCCATGAAAAATTTAGATGAAATTCTGAATGTTGCCGATGGCCTCATGGTTGCACGTGGCGATTTGGGCGTGGAAGCCGGTATTTTTTCTGTTCCCGGCCTTCAAAAAAAGATGATAAAAAAAGCGAACAAACGCGCTTTGCCGGTCATTACGGCAACACAGATGCTGACTTCGATGCTGCACGCCTCGTCTCCCACGCGTGCCGAAATATCCGACATTGCCAACGCCGTTTATGATGGCAGCGATGCCGTTATGCTTTCCGACGAAACGGCCGTGGGTTCTTTCCCCGTGGAAGCGGTGGAAGTGATGGTAAAAACATTGTCGGATACGCAACATCATTTGTCGAAAATAAAAAAGATTAAGCCTGACAAAACAGAAGGCTTTGCCCATGCTGCTGCGGAAATCTCCGGAAACATACCCTGTAAAGCCATTGTCCCCTTCACCACCTCCGGCTGCACCGTCCGGCAAATTGCCAAATTCAGACCCCGCAAACCGCTGTATGCTGTTACTTTTGACGAAAAAGTCAGCCATCGTCTGGCGCTTGTCTGGGGTGTGGAAAAGGTTTTTACCATCAAACGCGACATTAGCGAAAGCCATATCTTTTATCAGTTTTTGCAAAAAGCCGGTAAAGAGGAGTCGTATATTGTTACTATGGGCTCGCATGTCGGCGTAAAAGGAAGCACCAACATGGTCAGGTTGCTTGACGAAGCCGCGAGGAAAAAGATTTTCGAACGCTTTGAGAAGTAAAAAGGCGGACTTCAGTATGGAGGTTGAACTTCAGGCCGGGTTATAAATCGTTGCTTTTTCTACCTTTGTGCCATGATTGAAGCTTTTCGGGAAAATATTGAGCGACTTGGGCTTTGCCAAAAGCAGGAAAGAATTCTGGTGGCGATCAGCGGCGGTGTGGACTCTGTAGTTATGCTTCATTTACTGTATCATTCCGGCTATCGGCTTGCTGTAGCGCACTGTAATTTTCAGTTGAGGGCCGAAGAATCGGATGATGATGAGCGCTTCGTCAGAAAGCTAACAGGGCAATACGAAATTCCAATTTTTGTAAAACGCTGCGACACACGGATATATGCTGAAAAAGCAAAAATCAGCATCGAAATGGCTGCCCGCAGGTTGCGCTACAACTGGTTTGCAGAGCTGTTGGAAATCCATCAATTTCAGAAACTTGCCATCGGCCATAACAAGGACGACGACACAGAGACTTTTTTTATCAAATTGTTGCGCGGTTCGGGATTGGATGGACTAAAAGGTATTCTGGCAAAACGGGAGAATATTATCCGTCCGCTGCTGTTTGCTTCCCGCGAACAAATACTGACTTACGCAAAGGAGCATCATCTGTCGTTCCGCGAAGATTCTTCAAACGCTTCGGACGATTATCTGCGCAACCGCATCCGTCATCACCTGCTTCCTTTTTACGAAAAAGAATTTCCGGGCGGAACAAAAATGCTGGTCGAAAGTCTGGAAAAACTGAAAACGACGGAAACCATTTTTCGCCAGATGCTTGAGGAAAAGAAAGACCAGCTTTTTCACCGGACAGATGATGGCATCAGCATTGATAAATCGGCCATTCATCATTTAGAGCCGAAAGCCACCTGGCTTTTTTTTCTTTTGAAAGATTTCGGTTTTAACCGCAGCGCCATCGACGACTTTTGCCAAGCACAGGAAGCATCGCAAACAGGCCAGATGTTCCATACGGAAAATTATACCCTTCTTAACGCCATCGACAAGCTGATTATCAAAAAGAATGAACCTGCCACTGAAAAAGAATTTTTCATAAACAACCTTACCGAATCTGTGAATGAACCGCTACACTTGATTTTTGAACAGTTTCCGAATCATCCGGACTTTTCATTTGCATCAGACAAAACCATTGCTTACTTTGATGCGGACAAGCTCACGTTTCCTTTAAAGCTCCGGCACTGGCAAACGAGCGACCGTTTTGTTCCTTTTGGCATGCGTGGCAGCAAACTGTTGAGCGATTTCTTTTCGGATGAAAAAATCAATCGGTTTGAACGGGAGAACCTTTGGCTGTTACTTTCGGACAATAAGATTATTTGGATAACAGGTCATCGCTCCTCCAACCGTTTCCGGGTTACCGGCAAAACAAAAAATATTTTAAAGATCACACTAATTTCCGGATAATTACATTCCTGAAATTTCATATATCAAAACTTTGCATGTCCTGCAATATGAAACAGAAATTACCGGAATGATAGACAAAATTGAGGCTGAAAAATTGAATAAAAGATCAGAGCCATTATTTTTTTGTTCCTAAGTTCAGGTAAGAGTCCGGTCTAAAAAGGTTTTGATTTGATTTTCCGCCACTTTTACCCTTTAATCCTCCCGTCTAAGCCGGGACAAGCTCTAAAGGGAAAATGGCTGAAAAGAGGAGCCAATGAAAATACACAGGGTTTAATCCGACAATATTTCCCGAAAGGAACTGATTTTGCAAACGTTACACAAAAACAAACAGATTATGTTCAATACAAGCTAAACAACAGATCAGGAAAAAGACCGGACTTTTTTTCTCCCATCGAATTTTTTAATAAATTTGTTGAATCAAAACACAAACAACAAGTTACTTTGCAGCTTGAATACAGTTCATAAAAAAATCAAATGAAAAACAGTTAGTAAATAAAGGAGGCTTTTCAATGAAAGAAATTATATTATGCGTGCACGGAATGATGTGTGTGGGCGACGGCAGAGGCGTAGAAAAAAGGATGCTCAGACATCCGGGCATTCAACACGTCGATGCAAATTATCTGAATTGTACCGCCACGATACACTATGATGAATCAATCATCTCTCTATCTGAAGTCCAAAAACTTGTGGGAAAATGCGGTTATCACTGTACCGGGGAATCTCTACCTGAACATATATGCAAACCCGGAGACTCACCAAAGACAACGCCTGCAGACCATCCCGGACACAAGATACATAAACACGAGGAATCCGGAAATAAAGCAGATGTCCATGATAGTCATGATATGCATGCCCCCGGAGAACATGCCGGTCACGAGACGGCTGGAGACACTGTAGAAATGGGACATGAAATGGGGCACGGCGCTGGTATGAGTATGGAAGGTATGGTAAAAGATATGAGTAACCGCTTTTGGGTTACGTTCATTTTGGCTATCCCGGTATTTCTTTATTCGCCTCTGTTTACAGACTATTTCAATATTCAACTGCCTTTGCCGTTTGGAATGTCTAACGAGTTTTTATCTTTTCTTTTAGCTACGCCGGCAGTCATATATGGAGGATGGGTATTTTACACCGGAGCGTTGCGGGGTTTGAAAAACGGTGTTTTGAACATGGCAGTACTCGTTACTCTTTCTGTTTTAGCAGGTTATTTGTTCAGCGTTTCAACAACATTTTTCTTTAAAGGCGAAGTGTTTTATGAAGCAGCGGTATTATTACTTACTTTCGTGTTGTTTGGTCATTGGATGGAAATGCGGGCACGTTCCGGAGCTTCAAATGCGATACAAGCTTTGATGAATTTGACTCCTCCGAAAGCTATTGTAATTCGCAACGGAGAGCAAGTTGAAATATCAACATCAGAAGTAGTTGAAGGTGACATTGTACTTATCCGACCCGGCAATAAGATTCCTGTAGACGGAGTAATATTTGAAGGTGAATCCAGTGTGGATGAATCTATGATCACAGGCGAAAGCCTGCCTGTAAAAAAAGTAGTGGGTTCAAAGGTGGTTGGTGCTACTATAAATAAAACAGGTACTTTCAAATTTAAGGCTACCAAAGTGGGTGCCGATACAGCACTTTCGCAAATTGTTAAACTGGTTCAGGCAGCGCAAAATTCCAAAGCACCTTCTCAACGGTTAGCTGACAAAGCGGCTCAGTGGTTGGTTGCTGCGGCTATAATTTTTGGATTAGCAACTTTCTTCGGTTGGCTCTACCTCGGCGGTTCTATTATTCCGGCGGACACTAATATTACTATGTGGGCACTTACCCTGGCAATTACAGTTGTTGTTATTGCCTGTCCCGATGCTTTGGGCTTAGCAACACCTACCGCTATTATGGTTGCCACCGGTCTCGGTGCTCAGAATGGTATTCTTTATAAAAATGCCGTTGCACTTGAACAAGCAGCAAAGCTTAAGGCTGTTATTTTTGATAAAACCGGTACGCTTACAGAAGGAAAACCACAGGTAGTTGAGATAAAAACAGCAGATAAAGTTATAAATGATAATGAATTTCTGAAACTTGTTGCTTCAGCCGAACAATCTTCAGAGCATCCTTTGGCGCAAGCTGTTGTTGATATGGCAAAGAAACTGAATTTAACTTTGACGGCAACAACAGGTTTTAACGCTATACCGGGTCACGGAATGAAATCGGTAGTAAATGGAAAAACTTTACTGGTAGGCAACAGAAAATTAATGCGGGATAACCAAATATCTATGGATAGTTTTGCAGAAACAGCAGCCTCACTTGAGGGCGCCGGCAGAACAGTTATCTATGCAGCAATTGACGGAAAATTTGCCGGTCTAATTGCTATTGCCGATAA
>BTTE01000025.1:0-34063 GCA_036244975.1 bacterium
AAACAAAATGTTTCACGCAGAGGCCGCAAAATATAAAAACGCAAAGACCGCAGAAATGCATGAAAATGATATTTCATACCAATGTATTGGAGCAGCTATAGAAGTACATAAAAATGTCGGTCCGGGATTGTTGGAATCTACTTATGAAAATGCGTTAGCATACGATCTGAAATTAATGGGTTTTGATGTGCAACAGCAAGTGGCTATGCCTTTTGTTTACAAAGAGGTTAAATTAGATGTGGGATACAGGCTTGATTTATTGGTTAATAAAAAGGTTATCATTGAGGTAAAATCTGTTGAAGCTCTGGCACCTGTTCACTATGCACAGTTATTAACCTATCTCAGATTATCCGGTGTTAAATTGGGCTTGCTTATTAACTTTAATGCAAAAATATTGAAAAATAATATTCACAGAATTGTAAACAACCTGTAATCTTTGCGTTTTTTGCGTAGCTTTTTGCGACCTTTGCGTGAACCAAAATAGTGATAAATTTGTTATTGAACGGAGATTAACCATAAAAATAAAATACTATGAGTTTAGATAAAAACAGTATTGCCAAAAGAATTGCGCAGGAACTGAAAGATGGTTATTACGTCAACCTGGGAATTGGTATCCCTACTCTCGTAGCCAATTTCATTCCCGAAGGTGTGGAAATGGTTTTGCAATCGGAAAACGGTCTGCTCGGTATCGGTCCTTTTCCCACCAAAGAGAAGGTTGACGCCGACCTGATTAATGCCGGGAAACAGACGGTTACCTATACTAAAGGTGCTGCTTTTTTCGACTCGGCTACCAGCTTTGCCATGATTCGCGGCGGCCACATCGATCTTACCGTGCTGGGCGCTTTTCAGGTAAACAAAAGGGGAGATATTGCGAGCTGGAAAATTCCGGACAAAATGGTAAAAGGCATGGGTGGCGCCATGGACTTGGTAGCTTCCGCCAAAAACATCATTGTAGCCATGACCCATACCGATCGGAAAGGAAATTCTAAACTACTGAATGAATGCGATTTACCTTTGACGGGCGTAAGTTGTGTAAAACGTATCGTTACCGACCTCGCCGTAGTGGATGTAACGCCGCAGGGCTTTAAATTGATAGAACGGGCTCCCGGCGTAAGTGTAGAAGAGATTATCGAAAAAACCGAAGCTCCGTTACTGGTTGAGGGCGAAATTCCGGAAATGAAACTTTAATTTGTTCACCTATAAATTCTATTATTATGTATGACTTTGAAAGCTGGGGAAATCATATAATTGGGTGTAATAGACTAAAAGGTGTTCATTTTCTTGCATTTTTTGTTTAGTTAGCCCGTAGCACATCATCTACTTCGTTGCCGCGGCTCGCAGTATTAGTGTATACAGCTTCGCCTTGCGGCCTTGTATCTGATACACTACGGACTTTTTCAGCAGGCCCTACGTAGTGTCGGAAATGGTGGTTTTTTTCGGTGGAATGGCGAGATAGAAATTTCCGGTATCATAAATCATGTTGTAGAGACGATAATAGTCATTCACCCATACGTAACCATTTCTCAGGCTGTCCTTTTTGTCGCGAAGCGCCCACATCTCAAATGACGTTACGGCTGTGTCAGGAGAATTGGAGTAAGAATATTTTCGGTAACTTTAAAATGTTCGGAAGAATGTGCTTTGGTTTCTTTTATAATCTGCGAAACCAGACCTTCTTTGTTTTCCGTGCAACTTGTCATCAAAAACAAGGAGGTGGCAAGGAGTAAAAGTGTGTTTTTCATTTTTCGTATTTGATTATTAGTATCTTATGATAAAATCCTGTTTGGTAATCCCTTTACGAAAAAACACCAGCCCGAGCCAAAAAACATCCAGACTAATACTCACCCGTTCGTCTTTTTTTATGATATTCCAGGCGTCCGCCATCCCCGGTGACCAGTGAATATCATCAAAAATAAAGATGGCATCTTCATGTGCCAGCTCCGCACAGCGGTTGAAATAGTCCAGCGTGGGTTTGCGGCGGTGGTTGCCGTCAAAAAAGACAAAATCGAGCCGATCAAACTTTTTCAATACTTTGGGAAGTACTACATCGAAGTTACCAATACTGATATTCACATTTTTTACTCCCAACTTTTTCAAATTACCCGCCGCCACATTGGCCAGGCTGGCACAGCCTTCCATGGTAATTATTTTACTTTCCGGCACCGGCGCCTTGATGTAAGCTGTACTGATTCCGGCTGCCGTACCGAATTCCAGCATATTTCCCGGCTGAAAATGACGGCTGAGGCGGTACAGCAAACGAGCCTGATTTTTATGCTGCGAACGACGCTTCACAATATTCCCCACTTTCTCCATGGAGGTTGTGTAGTGTTTATTTTCAGACCGTGTTCCAAAATCTACCGTTTCAATAATCGTTTTGCTTTTGCTGATATTCTTTTTGTACGTTTCGATTTTCCGGTATTCCGGATACTCCGTTTTGTCTTTCAAAACATTCTCCACCAGGTCAAAAACAAAAGGCGAATGTATTTTGTATCTTGTTTTGGCTTTTGCCAAATAGGTTAGATAACTTTTCGTTAACCAAATCTGATTTTTAATCATTTTTCTTCTTCAAATTCTTTTTCCTCATTCCGGTAAAAATTCTGTCACCGGAGTGCCACTTTATTAATGTAAAAAACCGTCCGCAGCGGTTGGTTTTGCATGGCTCTGTTTTTTAACTGCTGGTAACCATAAACTAAAAAATAATGATTGTACCAGTGTGTCATTTTACTTTCTCCACTTCCCACAGGCCGGTCGCGGGTGTAACGGCTGGCAATATTGACTTTCTCGCGCGAATCAAGCTTTTCGCCACCCCTAATATCTTGTGTGATAATCTGTCCGCCACTTACATAAGCCAGGGTGATGACTGCCGAATCCGGATAAACCAGCGCTTTATTTTCAATTTTGTAGCTTAAAATATTTTCCATGGGAAAATCATTATCCCATATTATTTTCCCATCGCCGGTAAAGCCGGCAAGAAGTTCATCATAAAACTGATAGCCGGCAAAAACCTGGTAGTCCGTAGGATACAGATTTCCATAGAAACCGTATTCCATGTGGCTTTCCGTCTTGTAATAGGCCACGTAAGCATTAGTAGCAACTACATATCCGTTGTTGCTGTGAAAAATCTCGGGACGGGTAATGTTTAGCAGAGAAACCGTTCCCGGATACTTCCCGGATGCTTTCTTCTTTTTCGTTTTGAATTTATGAAACTCGCTTTGCATGAATGTCCCCTGGATATTTTTAAAATCCAAAAAGCTAAAATGCCGCAAATCTTTTTGCTTTCCGTTTTCGATGCTCAAATAAAAAAGCCCTTCCGTATTCGGGCTGTCTTCATCATCTTTTCCGGAAAAGAAGCCTTCTTTGGTTATCAAATGATAGGCACCAAAAAATTTCAAATTATTGCCAGTGGCATCAGCCAGAACAAAATCACCCAGCCTGGCCATGGGGTCGACGTAGGTAACATTAACTTTTTGTACTAACGAAGCGTCCGGGCTGAAACTGTAAACGACATGCCTTACAGATGATTTGGCATCCAGGCTTGTGGCAACAACTACCACCGTTCCGGCAGATGTATTGTGAAAAACGCCATCGACAATAACCTGCTGCAAATCATTAAGATGGATTACGCGAATGTTACCGGTTTCGGTATTTACAAACAGCGCATCCGCCTTATGGTCTGCCAGATTTAATCCCAAACAAAGCTCCTTTCCCTGCACGGCAAAGTCGGCAATTTCCGCTTTAAGCGGCATACTGCCTTTAATGTTCCTGAAAGCCTGTTTTTTTATGTTGTACATCAAAATGTCATAGTAACCGGAACCTTTTCTCAGCTTTTCAGAATTTTTAAAAACAAGATAGACAATATTGCCCACCTGTTTATGGTTTACAAAAGTCAGCTTATCTTCCAGAGCTACAGGCCGCAGCCATTTTTGTTTCATGTGAATATCAAACAAGGCATAATACCATAGCCGGTTACCTTTGGTATTCAGCTGATTGGTTTCGTAAAAGATAAGGAGTCCGTTTTGCCCCGTGGGAATCACATGGAAATTATCCGTGGTTCCGCTGGACACTTCCAGCCTAATGAGGCGCGGCTTGTTTTTATTTTGCGCTTCCAGGTTTTGAGTGCCTGAAAAAAGCAGCGCAAAAAACAACATGTAAACAACGAATTTTCTCATTTCTGAAATTAACAAACAACGGATATAGTATTATTCATTGCAAATATACAAAGCCGGAGGAATTTGCTGTTATAATTGGCGGAATAATAATAATCTATATCAGCCGAAGCCGGGAAACTGCGTAAGTTCTGTGACCAGCAGTTCCACTATTGTTTAATTTTCTTTATCTTTGTGGAAAACGATCTTAAAAGAAAACCCCAATGCTCGCCAAAACATACGGTAGTGCAATATATGGTATTGATGCACTGATTATTACTATTGAAGTCAACGTAGGAAAAGGTTCCAAATTTTTTCTGGTGGGATTGCCCGACAATGCGGTAAAAGAGAGCCACGAACGGATTTTGGCAGCCCTCAGCAATGTGGAGAAGAAGTTTCCCAAACGCAGGGTTGTCATCAATATGGCTCCTGCCGACATTAAAAAAGAGGGCTCCGCTTACGATCTTCCCATTGCGCTTGGGCTTTTGGCAGCCTCTTCACAGCTCAGCAACGAGCGTCTTCACGAATATGTTGTGATGGGCGAACTGTCGCTGGACGGAACCATAAAGCCCATAAAAGGGGCGTTGCCCATAGCATTGGTTGCCAAGCAACAGGGATTCAAAGGAGTTATTGTTCCTGTCGAAAATGCTCCTGAAGCTGCCATTGTGGACGATGTGGAAGTGTACGGGGCACATCATCTGCTGGAGGTTTGTGATTTTTTGGATGACCGAAAGCCACTACAAAGGTTCCAGGGAAACCGGGAAGAACAGTTTCTGGCAAACCTTAACCATTTCGATTTTGACTTTGCAGAGGTGAAAGGGCAGGAGAATATTAAGCGTGCACTGGAAATTGCAGCAGCAGGCGGGCATAATGTAATTATGATTGGCCCACCCGGTTCGGGAAAAACCATGTTGGCCAAACGTATTTCATCCATTTTGCCACCCATGTCGCTGGAAGAGGCTATTGAAACGACCAAGATTCATTCGGTGTCGGGAATTTTGAAAAGCAGCACTTCACTTATCATCACGCGGCCTTTTCGCTCGCCGCATCACACCATTAGTGATGCCGGTCTGGTAGGAGGAGGCCCCTATCCGCAACCGGGAGAGATTTCGCTGGCACACAACGGCGTTTTATTTCTCGATGAGCTGCCCGAATTTAAACGTACAGTACTGGAGGTGATGCGGCAGCCTATGGAAGACCGGGTAGTTACCATATCACGGGCCAGAATTACCGTGGAGTATCCGGCCGGCTTTATGCTGGTGGCAGCTATGAACCCTTGTCCGTGTGGTTATTACAACCATCCCACCCGTGCCTGCGTTTGTTCGCCGGGTGCTGTTAAAAGATACCTGAATCGCATTTCAGGACCTTTGTTTGATCGCATTGATTTGCATGTTGAGGTAGTCCCTGTACCCTTTAAAGATTTGGCCGAAGCCCGTCCGGGAGAATCCAGCGCTAATATCAGGAAAAGAGTTATTCAGGCAAGGGAAATCCAGGAAGAACGGTTTAAAAACAGCAAAAAGGTACACGGTAATGCCCAGATGACACGCAGCAACTTAAACCGTTTCTGCCGGTTGGACCAGCAAAGCCGTCAGCTTTTGAAAACAGCAATGGAAAGGTTAAGCCTTTCGGCACGCGCTTACGACCGTATCATCAAGGTGTCGAGAACCATTGCCGATTTAGAAAATAGTCAGAACATTCAGTCACAACACTTGGCGGAAGCTATCCAGTACCGCAGCCTCGACCGCGAGAACTGGGGAGAGTGAGGAATGGTGAATGACAAATGAGAGAATAACGAATGAAAGAATGTTGCAGCCTGAATGAGGTTCCCTGACTTTGTTCCAATAAATCACTTTGTTAATAGGTCGTGGTCATATCATCGGGAACAACTACGATGAAATTGGCCAGATTAATGAATTCTTTGGCAAGCGTATCGATGTCTTTTTGCTCCACGGTTGAAATAGTAATAATTTTCAACCCGGGCTTGTATTTGTTCAGATACCACAGAATTCCCTGGTAATGATCGGAGTGATAGGATCCTTCGTAATGGATAAAAAGCTTTCCGTTTCCGGTGTACTTTGCAATGGAAGCGGCCATGGTAGCGTCTTTTAATGCCTGTGCTTTGGGGAGGTTGGGATTGTTGTGTCCAATGGCTTTCATCTCTGCCAGCATATCCTTGTAACTTTTCAGGTTGGGGTCGTAAGGAACAGGCAGTGGCGCCATATAGGATTTGGCTTGTGCTGTGAGCGTATCCAGTGCGGCGAAACCATGTTTGTAAACAATGCTGGCATATCTGCGGGGAACATTTGTTGCGATAAACGGGATTTTATGTTCTTTGGCAAATACCACCAGCGGTTTGTAGTCGGTTTTGTAGTTGTGCCACAAACGCGCCTGATCTTTAAAGTTTCTCTGCGTAATTTCTCCTTTAAGATATTCGTTCATTATCAGCTGGTTGTCGCGCTCAAACATCTCCGCTCCCTGGATAATATTTCCGTTGCGAACCTTGTAAAGGTCTTTGGTAATTTCAAGCTCAAGCCAATGACTAATGGGGTTATTATGCAGTTCTCCAAAAAAAACCACATCAGCATTTTTGGCGACATTAATCATTTTTTGGTATTTAACCTTTTTCCCTTTGGCGTTAAAGAGGCGATAAGCGGGTTTATCACTTTTGAAAGCGGTAAAAACAACCAAAAGACTTAAAAATAATAGTGGTTTTTTCATTTTTACAATGTTAAAAGAAATTATTTTTTCTTTAGTTTTTCTTCGTAAAAGGTCAAAGGCAGCAAATTAGCAATTCCTTCCGTCATGTTGACAGTACCCGTTTCACCTTGCATGAGAATCCTGATTTTACTTTTCTGTCTGTTTTCAGTCTCTGCAATAACCTGACGGCAGGTACCACAAGGAGAGATGGGTTTACCAATAACAAAATGATCGGCATGTGCGGAAATTGCCAGTGTTTTCACTTTTACTCCCGGATATTTCGAGTTGGCGTAGAACAGGGCCACCCGTTCGGCGCACAAGCCGGACGGATAGGCAGCATTTTCCTGGTTTGAACCACAAATGATATCTCCGTTTTCAAGTAAAACGGCAGCTCCGACGTGGAATTCCGAATAAGGGGCATAAGAACTTGAAGTACTTTTGGCTGCCTGTTGTAATAAATTCTGTTCCTCTTCCGGCAACTCGGAAATTCCGGTAAACTCCGTAATTTTTATTTTTATTTCTTTGATGTTCATGCTCAAAAAAGTTTAAAGCTAAAATAGGGAAAATAATGATGTCCTGTACGTTGAATGATAGGCTGTACTTAGAAAAAGCATTTTATTCGCTTTCTTTGAAAATTCAACTATACCATACCTTTTTGTTTTCCGTGGGTAGTGCTATTTTTTAAAATTGTGAGACAAAAGTTTTCCATGCGTATCTTTTTTCTTCCCAAACATAAGTAAGGAGAGAAAAAACGCAAAAAGTGTAACCCCGGCATGGGTTTCCAGTGTGTCGTCGGAGAACATGGAAAGGAGCATAATCGCGTAAAAAATCATAAAGAAATAATCGTTAAAACTATGCGTTTTCAAAGGTGGATATACCAGCGCAAAAAGGAAATAAAGAAATCCGAAAACGCCGAATGCCACAAACGTATCTGCGTATTCGTTATGGGCGATAAAGCCGTAATATTTCCCAATTCCCGAATGCAATAAACGGTATTGCTCACCAAGGGTTTCTATTAAATCACCTGTTCCAACGCCGGTCCAGAAATTACGCCGGATGAGCATCACGGCAGCACGCAGAAATTCGTAACGCTGCAAGGTGGAACTGCCTCCGGCATTTCCGGTTTTCCGATATACCTGCCATCCTTTTACCATCATCAGCAACCGGCTGTGCAGCCCCGGATACGCTACATATTGAAAGTTGGCAATGCCCTGTTCGATATTTTCAATATCTTTTCCGGTAAGCCGGCTGACCCCGGCAGCATCTTTGTGCAAATCTTTTGAAGTCATGTAACGTATCAGCGTGTATTTTATGGGATTTCCTTTTTTGTCCGTTCCGCTGAACTTTATGCTGCTACGCTTATTCCAGGCCTGCCTGAGCTCGGGAATACTAAGGTAAGCTCCCACATAACGGCCATCCTCTATGCCATAGTGAATTGAGTCGAAAACATAAGTATTTCCCAAAAGGGTGTGACGGACAGGATTTTTCAAAGCAACGGCAGGGACATGAGTCATGCGCACAATTTCTTTCTTCACATAAAAATATAAACCGGCAGGAATCAGAATAATCACCAACACAATAGCTGTTCTCAGCCAAAGTTTTTTTGTCTGAAATCCCATGTAAATTAATATTCCCAACGCAATAATTAGCAACAGACTCAGGGAGGTAACCGATTCCATTTTTATCAGAAACCAAACAAACCAGACAATCAGCACACTTAAAAAAAGCTTCTGTTTACGACTGAAGCTACTGTCCTTTAACACAAAAAAACCGAGACTTAAAATGCCGAAACCGATGTTCAAACCAAACCTGACGGGAGAGATAAAAGGTGAAAACTCACGAACGTTAAGATAGTTTCCGGTGACGAGTTTATAGCTTCCGATCAGGGTCCCCGCCAACAGGGCAGCAATGTAAAACAGCATTAATTTACGGAAACTACGGGCATCAATTTTTTCGGAGCTGGAAAAAACCAGCGGAAACAGTACCAATGGCAGCTTAATACGCAGGACATTGGTAGCATGGTCGAAGTTAGCCGTGAACAGCAACCCTGCTATGCTCAGAAGGAAAACAGACGCAAAGACTATGGCGGCTTTGTTGTGTAGAAAAATTTTTGTTTTTTCCACGCTGCTCTCTTTTGCCAGCGTCCACAAGTATTTTACCAGAATGAAAAAGCCCCTGAGGATACCTTTTTGTTTAAAAAAACGGACGGCCACACTCATTTGAAAATCAGACCAAAGCCACAAAGCCAACAGAAAAAAAGAGCCTGCGCTCATAAAATATTTTGAAAGCGGTAATGCGACAGCAATAAGAATCAGCGTCCAAAGGTATATTTGTCGGAAAATATCTTTTGTACCGATTGCCATAGAAGCTCCTTCCTAAACAAGCGGTGCAAGATAAGTATTATTTTGTTTTCTTTTTTTCCTGTTTACCGGCCAAAATGGACCTGTACAGCGTTTTGTCCTTTAAAACGGCTACGGCTTTGCTCACTTCGTTATCGTTTACTAAAGTTGCTGCTGTTTTTCCTCTTTGGTAATAATAACGGGTAGCTATTTCCACACGGAGCATCTCATCTATCTCCTTTTTATGTTTGTTAATATCTTTTTTCTTTTCGGCTTTAAGATCATTTTGCAGGCTGTCGATGGTTGGTCCCAATGTTTTGAAATAGTTTTCTCTTTTGGCGCTCTGTCGGAGCCGTTTAATCAGAGAGCCGGTTTCGGTTTTGTAACTAAAGCCTTTATCAAACACAAATTTCTTAAACTGATTAAAAGTAGAGTCGCTGATACGGAATTTCATGGGCGGAGCAATGGTTTTATGATGCAGATAAAACGTATTGGCAAAATCGAAAATATAGTTCTGTGCATACAAATCGGCTGATACCTGACTAAACACGACAGGTTTCATAACGATATCGGGTTTTATTCCGCCACCATCCCGAACGGTACGTCCATCGGCTGTTTTAAATGCGTGTGTCAGCGAATCGGGCACTCTTTCCGGGCGGCCGTTTTTGGTCCTGTGAAAATAATCGATAGCCTGAATACATCGCCCGCTGGGGATATAGTATTTTGCAATGGTAATTTTAATTTTACCGCCATAAGGCAAGGGAATAGTGTTTTGTACCAGTCCTTTCCCAAATGTTCGCTGGCCAATGATAACTCCTCTGTCCAGATCCTGCATGGAACCCGAAACAATTTCCGAAGCGGAAGCCGTATTTCCGTTTACCAGAACGGCGAGCGGAATTTTACGGTCAATGGCCGGCCCGGGTGTTTTATAAACCCGGTTGTTCGACGAAAGTTTACCTTTTGTGGTAACGATGGTCTGCCCCTTTTTAACAAAAATATTGGCAATTTTAACCGCTTCGTTCAATAAACCGCCACCGTTGTTGCGCAAATCAAGAATAACGCCCTTAATGTCATGTTTTTCTTTCAGCGCAACGAAAGCGCTACGCACATCGTTGGCAGCATTAGGACTAAACTGGGTGAGCCGAATGTAACCGATATCGCCTCCTACCACGCCGTAGTATGGCACATTGGGAATCTTTATCTGTTCGCGGGTAAGGGTTAAAGTTGTGTCTTTATCCGCACCAAAATGCCGGACAGTAAGTTGAAAGTGCGACCCCGGATCACCTTTTAACAGCTTGCTAACTGCTAACGAGGGCATGTCCTTAGCTGATTTCCCGTTAATGGCAACAATTTTATCTCCGGCTTTTAATCCGGCTTTTTGTGCCGGGAAACCCTGATAAGGTTCTGTGATAATTACATAATCTCCCTGTTTCTGAATCATGGAGCCAATACCGCCATAAATACCGCTAAGCATTAAATTAAAAGCGGACATATTCTTTTCAGGAACATAAACAGTGTAGGGGTCCATCTTTCCCAACATATCTTCAATAGCTGTTTGGGTCAGCTGTACGGGATGAATCGTATCTACATAGTTAAGATTGAGCTGGTTAAGCACACTGGAAAAAATCTCAATGCTCTTTGCAACTTTAAAATTATTGTAATCCTGAGCTCTCAGCCCAACTACGGCCAGCAAAAAAAGGCCTGATAATAAGATATGTTTTTTTACCATAATCAATAATGTTTTAGGGAACAGGGTCGTAACCGCTACCTCCCCACGGGTTACACGAAAAAACTCTTTTTAATGCCATCCAGCCGCCTTTAAAAGGCCCGTATTTTTTGATAGCTTCCACACTGTAAACGGAACAGGTTGGCGTATAACGACAAGAGCGACCAATGAATGGCGATAAGGTGTATTGATAAACCCTGATTAATAAAATGAAAAATTTACTCAGTAACCTGCTCATTTTTTTCAAATAATTGCTGCAAAATTAGAATTATTTTCCTTTCCACCTCTACATAATCCGTGTGGACTTTTGCCGTATATATCAATCCGATAAGTAACGGATGAGTACAGCCGGCTTTTTTACCGGGCGGACACAGAATATATTTGTTGCGCCGGTAAGCTTCCCGTACAAGTCGCTTGATACGGTTGCGGTCAACGGCTCTTTTAAAATTCCGTTTTGGAACAGAAATCAACACCCTGGCCGGATAACGGGAAGTTGTTTTGAGAGGGGAAAAAAACACCTGGAAAGGAAAGGTGAAAAAAGATTTCCCATCTTTAAAAAGTCGCTCTATCAACTTCTTCTCGTGAAGCCGTTCCTCTTTAGTGAAAGTCTGTTTCAATTTAGTTTTATTTTCTCTTGCAAAAATACGCGGATTTATCCAACGCTTTTTCATCCGGACACCAAAACAGCAGTGATTTTAAAATTATTTAACGGAAACCTGCTACCAAGACAAGAATTACGCTCTTGTGAATTCGCAAATTTTTAGTAAATTGGCAGGCACACACGTTTTGCAATGGAATTGTGTTGTAACTTTGTGCGGTAACCAAAGTTTAGGAACGATGAAAACATTAGTTGTTGCTTTCGACTTTTCAAAGAATGCCATCCATGCTTTGGATTATGCTTTGGTTTACGCCAAAAAGCTGGAAGCCAGGGTGTATCTCGTTTGGGTTGACAACTCCCGGCCCGCCGAGAGTCTTATCCACACCATCGATGAAGAGTTGCGTATTGAAAAGAAAAATTACCTGAAAAATATTATTGGTGATTACGTTTCCCGGTATCCGGAAATTTCATTTGATATGTACCTTGGAAAAGGAAAAATTTATCAGGAAATTGCCAAAATTGCCCGTCGTCTGAAAGCCGAGCTTATCTTCACCGGCACGCACGGCGTTACGGGTTTCGAAGAGTTTTGGATTGGCAGCAATGCCTATCGTATCACCACCACAGCACCATGCCCGGTAGTTACCGTGAGCAGCAGTTACCAAATTACGGAAACTGTTTCACAAATTCTTTTACCACTTGACAGCTCGCTGGAAACCAATGAGAAACTGCCTTTTACAGCGAATCTGGCGCAGGATTTCGGGGCAACCATACAATTACTCAAAATGTATAACACACCGCTCAGCGTTATTCGTAACCGGATTGAAAAATTTGCAAAAGAAGCCATCGATTTTCTAAAAGACCGATCGGTGAATTTTGAGATCGAAGAAGTGGAAGCAACAAATGTGGTTTCGGGAATTTTAACTTATGCTCAGAAAAAAAATATTGATTTAATTGCCATTATGACCGAGCAGGGAACCGCCACGGCAAACCGTTTTCTGGGGCCTTATGCGCAACAACTTATCAACAATGCAAAAATTCCGGTTTTGAGTCTGCGTTCTATGGATTATGATGATGAATAGTTAACAGAGAAAAGAATGAAAGAAGACAGAGAAAGAAGAAAGATTTTTGTTTTAGTCCTGTTTTTATTGTTAACAGGCACCCTTTTTGCACAGGATAGTTTGCAAATAGTCCGTAATGATTTTATAGGAGATGCTCGCATTGACACCTTGTTAAAACTACATGTTTTACAAAATGAAAAATTTCCCGTTATTTCCGGATACCGGATTCAAATTTACAAAGAATCAGGAAACACCGCGTTGGACAAAGCGCTGACTATTCGTGATAATTTCGAGAAAAGATTCAATGTCCCCGGCTACATTACTTTTAATGAACCTTATTACAGGGTGCGTGTGGGCGATTTCAGAACACGTTTGGATGCTATTCGTTTTCTGACAAAAATAAAACGAGCCTATCCGCTGGCTTGGGAGATAAAAGATGATATTCAAATTCCAAAATAGCTAACCTTAAAATTAGGTATCATGAGTAAAAAAATTGTTGTTGGGGTCGATTTTTCCGATTGCTCTATGAATGCACTTGAACATACCGTCATCATTGCGCGTAAAGCACAGGCCGGAATCACCATGGTTTGGGCTAATCATTTGGACTATTCCAAAGAAATATTTTCCGTAGAGCCTGATCATCTTCGCGCTGAAGTGCAAAAACGATTCGAAGAACTTATTGAAAAATTCCGTCCGCAATTAGCAGCCAACACCGACATTGATTTTCGCATGGAAAAGGGCAAAGTCTATAAAGTGATTTGTCATGTGGCCAAAGAGGTGGATGCCTTTCTTATAATAATTGGAACCCACGGTTCATCGGGTTTTGAGGAGTTTTGGATTGGCAGTAACGCCAATCGCATTGTTTCGGCCAGCAGACTTCCCATTATCACCATCAGGGCTGGGGTGGACTCAAACAAAGACCTAAAAACTATTGTTATGCCGCTTGACAGTACCAAAATAACCCGTCAAAAACTTCCCATAACCGCTTTGCTCGCTAAATATTTTGATGCGGAAATTCATGTTCTCGGCGTATATACTTCTCCCCAGGACGACGTCCGCTACCGCATTAAAAATTATGTTGCACAAACAGAAGATTATCTGAAAGAAAACGGGGTTCGTTACCGCATTGTTTACCTTGATGCCGGTAATATTACCGACGCGGTATTGGATTATGCCAAAAAAGTAAACGCCAACCTGATTTCCATAATGACCGAACAGGAAACAACTACAGTTAACCTTTGGCTTGGCCCCTATGCGGCGCAGATGGTTAACCATTCTCCCATTCCCGTTTTAAGCGTGCACATTGAGGACGCCGGATACCTGATGTAAATAACGTCAAAAAAAACCGGCCTTTGGCCGGTTTTTTTCATTATTGTTTCAACTCGCCACCATTTTTATCAAAGAAATGAAATTCAAGCATGTGATAATTTTTCATCTCTTTAATTTTAATCCATTTTTTATATTCAACAAGCCATTTTAGCTGTTTTGAAATCAGCCCGTGGATGAGATAAGCATAAATATAGGAATGTACACTCAACGTCAGCCCCTTTTCATTTTGATCAAGGAGCAGATATTCCAGGTTGTTTTCGATGTCGTCAATCACGCTGATGCTGGATTTAATCTGGCCTGTACCATTACAAACGGGACATTTCTCCACCATGGAAATAGACATTTCAGGCCGTACACGTTGCCGTGTAATCTGAATAAGTCCAAATTTTGAAGGGGGAAGGATGGTATGTTTAGCCCTGTCTTTGGACATTTCTGTTTTGAGATGTTCAAAAAGGGTATGCCTGTTTTTGGATTCATGCATATCGATAAAATCGATAACAATAATACCGCCCATATCACGTAAGCGCAGCTGGCGGGCTATTTCTGTAGCCGCCTCCAGGTTGGTGGCCAGCGCATTTTGTTCCTGGGAATTGTTTTTGTTAACACGATGTCCGCTGTTTACGTCAATAACATGCAGAGCTTCGGTGTGTTCGATGATGAGATAAACGCCACTTTTAATGGTAACATTTTTACCAAAAGAATTTCTTATCTGTTTATCGACATGAAAATGTTCGAATATGGGTTCCTGTCCTTTATAAAGCTTAATAATTTCTTTTTTGTCGGGAGCTATCCGTTGAATATAGGTTCTTATTTCATCATACAATACGGGGTCGTTGATATAAATGTTGTTGAACGATTCATTAAGGAGATCCCTTAAAATTGTAGAGGTACGACCCAGTTCTTTTAAAACTTTCTGCGGTGCCTTGAGGTTAGGTAATTTGGTGGATATTCTTTCCCATTTCTCAACCAGATTGCGGAGGTCGGTATCCAGTTCGGCCACTTTCTTGTTTTCGGCCACTGTGCGGATAATTACGCCGTAATTCTCCGGTTTAATACTCAGTATCAGGCGTTTCAGCCTTCCTCTCTCTTCTTTACTTCTGATTTTTTGTGAAATGGATATTTTACTTGAAAAAGGCAGTAGCACCAGAAATCTTCCCGGAAAGGAAATTTCCGTGGAAATTCGCGGCCCTTTGGTGGAAATAGGTTCTTTGGCTATCTGAACCAGTATCTCCTGCCCGGGGTTGAGAATTTTGGTGATTTTACCGCTTTTTTCAATATCCGGTTCCGGTTTAAACTTTGCATAAGAAATCCTGTCTCCTCTTCCCTGCTGCAACAATTTCGTGTAGTTGTTCATGGTGCGAATCTGCGGTCCCAGATCGAGGTAATGCAAAAAGGCATCTTTCTCGTAACCGACTTTCACAAAAGCAGCATTCAGTCCGGGCATAATTTTATGCACCTTTCCGAGAAACACATCGCCTACAGAGAAATTATTGTTGTTTTGTTCCTTATGTAATTCAACCAGATGTTTATCCTCAAGTAGCGCAATATTAACCTCTGTAACATTTGAATCGATAATTAATTCTTTGTTCACTTTTTAATATTGATTTACTTATATTTATAAAATTTACTTGCAGCTTAAATTTTGGAGGGATAAATAGAAAATTTAAGCCGCATTAAGGTGTGGAATAAAAAAAACAATAGCCGACTTTATAACCCTGCATAAAGCCGGCTACTTCATATTAAGAAAAATTATTTCTTCTTATGCCTGTTCTTCCTCAAACGTTTTTTACGTTTGTGTGTCGCCATCTTATGTCTCTTCCTCTTTTTTCCGTTTGGCATAGTGATAAAAATTTAAATAAATTTATTTTACGTTGCTTTTAACTTCGTTCACAAACGATTTTGCAGGTTTAAAAGCAGGAATTTTGTGGGCGGGAATAACAATCGTGATGTTCTTTGAAATGTTACGACCGGTTTTTTCTGCTCTCTCTTTGATGATAAAGCTGCCAAAGCCTCTTAAATATACGTTTTCACCATTTACCATGGTTTCTTTCAGACTATCCATGAAAGATTCCACTACAGCCTGTACGGCTACTTTCTCAATTCCTGTTTTGTTAGCAATGTCTGCTACAATTTCTGCTTTTGTCATTTCTGTATGTTTTTAAAATGTTTAAAATTAGTTTACTAATTTGGGCGACAAAAATAAGAAGAATTTGGTTCAATTGTATTAAAAAATCAAAAAATTTTATTCTAATGAGTTCTTTTTTAACACATTTCGGTTTATGAACAGGGATTTTGGAGAAAAATTAACGACCTGGTATGCCCAAAACAAGCGACATTTGCCCTGGCGAAACATTCGTAACCCATACAAAATATGGTTGTCCGAAATTATTTTACAGCAAACCCGTGTAAATCAGGGAATGGCCTACTATCACCGGTTTGTTGAAGCCTGGCCCGATGTTTTTTCGCTGGCCAAAGCTTCCGAAGTTGAGGTGTATAACCTTTGGCAGGGACTGGGCTATTACAACCGTGCCGGCAACCTGATGAAAACAGCAAAAATTATTGCCGGGCAATACAACGGGAAATTTCCGGAAGATTTTGAAACGCTGAAAACCCTTCCCGGAATTGGTGATTATACGGCAGCAGCTATTGCTTCGCTCGCTTTTGGTAAGAAATATCCGGCTGTAGAAGGGAATGTTTATCGCCAACAACTCACGCATTTAAAAGTTTCTGCCTGCTTTATTCCTGTTTTTTTAAAGGAATCTTTAAACAACGGGGCAAAAAAATCACTATCTTTGGTTCGCCAAAAACAATTAACAAACTTTCCTGTTCCGCGGCTCATTGCCCGCTATTTACAGGATAAAAACATCATTAAATAAAATATCATGGCTGGATTAAACAAAGTAATGCTTATCGGACGCATTGGGAAAGACCCCGATACTTATGTTTTTGATAACGGAAATAAAAAAATCAGTTTTTCGCTGGCAACTACCGAAAGTTACCGCGACAGAGACAAAAACGAATGGATTGAACAAACCGAATGGCACAACATTGCCGGTTACCGCTATCTTGCTGAAAAAACATTTGCCAAAGGCGATCTGGTATATGTGGAGGGGAAAATTAAAACCCGGAAATATACCGATAAAGAACAGAACGAACGCTATATCACCGAAATTATAGCGGACAAAATCAATATCCTGCTGCGAAAATCTGCCGATAGCAGTTCTTACGAAAGCGAAAGCACGGCTCCGCCGCCGGCACAGGAGCAGAACTCCGTTGAAGACCCGCCCGAAACTGCCGGCACAGCAGAAGATGATTTGCCGTTTTAGCGGTTGAAAAGCTTTTCCTTAGTCTGTACGGGAAAAGGAAGCCGATACGCGGATATCAGAATGCAAGAGCCAAATTACAAATTATCTCCGGGTCTGAAATTCAAAAAGCTGTCCGGTATGGGGTTGATGATTGAACTTGCTTTTAATTTGGGGTTATCCGGAGTGGGCCGCAATAATAAATTGAGGAGAAATGTGGAAATTTGATGTCATAATTATCGGAGGAGGGCCATCTGGCGCAATGAGCGGTATTGAACTTCAAAAAAGGGGAATTAAAACATGCATAATTGATAAATCTACCTTTCCAAGAGAAAAATTATGCGGAGGACTATTAACCCAAAAATCTGTTGATTTAATAAAAAAATACTGCCCTGATATTAAACATGAGGACTTCATTGTTGAAAACACACACAAAGTTGACTTTTACCATAAAGGACAAAAAGTGACTACTTTTAAAACTGACATGTCCTATTCATTCACAGAAAGAAAAATTTTTGATTTTTTGTTAATTCAAAATTACAAAAGGCTGGGAGGAACATTATTTGAAAACAAAAGAATCAGAAAGGATAATATTGACCTTGAGAACAATACTATACAAATTGATACCGAAACATTTAACTATAAAGTGCTAATTGGCGCAGATGGATGCAATAGTATTTTGACAAAAAAGAAACAAATTAAACGTTTTGACTCTTTCTGCCTCGAAGGGGAGCTGAAAAAGGAAAATATTGAAGAAAAAGAATTTAGTATTTATTTTGGGCGTGTAAAAAATGGCTACGGATGGTATTTTCCAAAAAAGGATTATTACTCAGTTGGAATAGGGGGAGACAATAGTAACAAATCATTAAAAAAACAAGCTGAACTATTCTTTGAAAAGATTAGTTCCGGAAGTATATCCAATATTAAAGGTGCGTTTATTCCATCAGGTCGCTTATTCAATTACGAAAAATTCAATAACAATACATTAGTTGTAGGAGATGCAGCAGGCTATACAGACCCGATAACCGGAGAAGGTTTATACTACGCATTGCTTTCCGGAGTATATGCGGCCGAGACTACAATTGAAACTATACAATTAAATTCACTAAATTTTAAGAAAACATATTTAAAAAAAACACGTTTCATAAGAAAAAACATTAAATATGCTTTATTTTTACAAAAGATTTTATACTGCCCTCTTGTATTAAGCCTTTTTATGCGTTTTATTAAAAACCACAAGTCCTTCGTTTTATTTTACCTTGAAAATGTTATGTCCACTAATAAATATAATTATATAAATTTTATTGGCTTGTATTGGCTAAATTATATTTTGAGATACCGGGGAAAAATTCTTCTGCTTTGCAAAAAATCTTTTTAAAGGTATGGAAGCAAAGAAACCTTACACCATGTCCTGTTAAAATTAATTATACCGCAGGCAATATTTTGTCGCTTTTTGGGAGTTAGACATTTGTAATACAATTCTTTTTACTTTTGCTGCATATTGTTGAACGAAATCCGTTGTTTTGGAAGAGATTGCTTTAGATCCTGACCCTCACCTGTTGCATGTAATGCTCAGTAACTTTTATAAGGGTTTCCCGCCCGAAGCGGTCATTACCATAGTCATACTTATCGTTATGCTTATAGTTTCAGGACTGATTTCCGGCTCGGAGACAGCATTTTTTTCGTTTCAGCCGGCTGACCTGAACAAACTAAAGAAAAATCATGGGAAAAGAGGCAAAAAGGTAATTTCGCTGCGTAACAAACCCAAAGAATTGCTGGCTACTATACTGATTTCCAATAATTTTATCAATGTGGGTATTGTGATTATCTCCACCTACCTCACTACATTGATGTTTAACCTGACGAGTCATCCCGTGCTTACTTTTCTGGTACAAATTGTAACTGTTACCTCACTTCTGCTGATTTTCGGCGAAATTCTCCCCAAGATTTACGCCAACAAAAAACCGGTTGTCTTTTCGCTTTTCATAGTAGATACCATTGCCGTTTTGATGTGGTTTTTTAACCCGCTGAGCCTGATTCTTGTTAAATCTACCGCTGTTATCGACAACCGGCTGGTGGCGAAGAAAATCCTTGTAAGCATGAGCGAACTCTCCGATGCCATCGACATGACCGTAGATGACTCCACCCCGGAAGAAGAGAAAAAGATTTTGAAAGGGATTGCCACTTTTGGCGAAAAGGAAGCCAGCGAAGTGATGCGATCGCGGGTGAATGTTACGGCTATTGACACCGAAATGCTTTTCCACGAAGTGATACAAATTGTAATCGAATCGGGGTACTCACGTATTCCGGTTTACAAAGAAAATCTGGACTATGTGGAAGGGTTGTTGTATGTTAAAGACCTGCTGCCACTGATTGAAAAGCAGAAAGAGCCGGACTGGAAACCGCTGGTGCGGCCCGCCTTTTTTGTGCCTGAAAACAAGAAAATCAACGATTTGTTGCAGGAGTTCCGCGAAAAGAAAATCCACATGGCCATTGTGGTGGATGAGTATGGCGGCACCTCCGGAATCATTACACTGGAGGATGTTTTGGAAGAGATTGTGGGGGAAATAAGCGATGAGTTTGATGTGGAAGATAAGGCTTTTCATTACAAGAAATTGAATGCTTACGCCTACCTTTTCGATGCCAAAACACTGCTGAACGACCTGTGTAAGATCCTGGAAATTGATGACGATACTTTTGATAACGCCCGTGGAGAATCGGATTCGCTGGGTGGACTGGTTTTGGAGTTGGAAGGTAAAATTCCCGAAAAAGGAGAGAAAATAGAGTACCGGCAGTTTACGTTTGAGATTGTAGATGCCGATGTACGAAAAATTAATAAGATAAAAATCATTCTCAATCCGGAAGAAAAAAATGAATAAAAAGATTTTTTGGACTTTTGTCCTGCTGCCCCTGCTTTTTCTTGTTTCCTCCTGTAGCAGCCGGTACACTCCCAAACCGCGCGGCTATTTTCGTATTGACCTGCCGCAACACCAATATCGCCGGTTCGACAGTACTTTCCCCTACCGGTTTGATTATCCCACGTATGCCCGTATCACCGACGATCGCAACTCTCCTCAACAAAAATATTGGATTGACATTCGTTATCCTCAGTTCAAAGCCACCCTGCATATCAGTTATAAAGTTGTCAACCACAACCTCAGGAAATACCTGGAAGATTCGCGCAAAATGGTAGTAAGACATATTCCGAAAGCCAATGCCATCAACGACAGCCTTATTATCGATCCGCAGCGGAATCTTTATGGCATGACTTACGACATCGAAGGAACCGGAGTGGCATCGCCGTATCAGTTTATCCTTACCGACAGCAGCCGTAACTTTTTGCGTGGCGCACTCTATTTTTATGTGGTTCCCAACAACGACTCGCTGGAACCCGTAATTCAATTCATAAAAGATGATATTCGTCATCTTATCAAAACTTTTCACTGGAAAAAGCCGGCTAAGAAACAATAGGTTTTGGCGCGAACGGATGCTCGCGCCGGTTCATTCTTCATTCGCCATTCTTCATTCCTTTATCCCCGCAGGGTAGCCGCCAGCCTTTTGGGATGAAGAAAAAGATCAAGCGCATCGGCGGCTTGTTTGCACACCACGTCGGCATTGTTAAAGGTAGCTACGGCTGCTCCTTCCGCTTGCAACAACACAATACCCAAAGCCGCTTCGGTCAGCATCAGCCTGTCGTTGCAACCATTGCCCAAAACAGCGGTCTGTTCCGCCCCCAGTTTTTTAACATATTCGCGCTTGGCCTCCGCTTGTTTTTCTTTCGGTAAAATCGTCAACATGCAGGGAATATTTTCCAACTCCTGCGCTGCCATCCCAAAAGTATCGGCAGTTACCACGTGCAATGAAAACTGCTCCGCTAACAGAATAAGTTTTTCGGCAATTCCGGGGAGCAACTTCCCATCAACCGACAACGTACCATTGTAATCAAAAACCAAATGCTTGATTCTCAACTGTTTCCATCCGACGATATTAAGCGTCCACATGTTTTTAATGTTTGAAAAGTTTCAGAATATCGTTTCCATTGGCCAGAATCAGCAGGCTGAAAAGAATGATCATTCCTACAATCTGAGCGTTCTCTAAAAACTTATCACTGGGTTTACGGCGGGCAATAATTTCGTAAAGCAGAAACAGCACATGGCCACCGTCCAGTGCGGGAATGGGTAAAACGTTCAAAATGGCCAGCATTATTGAAAGAAAAGCCGTCAGCCGCCAGAAACTTTCCCAATTCCACACCGCAGGGAAAATATTGCCAATGGCAATAAATCCGCCTACATTTTTATAAGCCTTCACTTTGGGTGAGAAAATCAGTTTGAGCTGTTTCAGGTAGTTTCCAATACCTGACCATGTACGTTTAAAACCGGCAGGAATAGCCTGGAAAAAAGTATACCTTTTTTGGCTCAGGCGGAAAAACTTATTGAGGCTGGCTTGCGGATAAACACCGATAAGACCATCGCTACCGAGGAGAACAGGCAACCTCAGCGTATCGTTTCTCCGTTTGGCAATGAGGGTAATTTCCTGATTTTTATGTTCTTGTACCGCCTCGCGGAAAGCGCTGAAGTAAAGCAGATACTTCCCGTTAATACCGAGAATAGTATCGCCCACATGCAGACCGGCTTTTTCGGCCGCAGAATTTTTGGCAAACTTTCCGGCAACAAACGGAATACGTGGCGAAAGGAAAGAAGAGGGTTTTTGTTTGATAAGTTTACTCAGACTCCCTTCCGGGAAATGAATGACTATCTTTTGGCCATCGCGTAGCACTGTGGCTGTTTGCACTTCGTTCAACACAATTTCGATGGTAATTTTCTGAAAGTTTTTAACCTGTTTTCCACCAATGCTCAGAATTTTATCTCCGTTCCGGAAACCCATGTTATGCGCAAGACTGTCGGTTACAACACCATACCTGTTCACCTCCTGTGTCGGCAGATACTCTTCACCGAAATAAGCCAGCAAGCCGATGTAAATCACTATGGCGAGTACCACATTCATGGTAACGCCACCGAGCATGATAATCAACCGTTGCCAGGCAGGTTTCGAACGAAACTCCCATGGCTGCGGTGGCTTTTTCATCTGCTCTTTGTCCATGGACTCGTCGATCATACCGGCGATTTTAACATAACCGCCCAGCGGCAGCCATCCCATGCCGTACTCGGTTTCCTTGTATTTAAATTTGAAAATGGAAAACCAGGGGTTAAAAAAGAGATAAAATTTCTCTACTTTGGTTTTGAATATCTTGGCAGCGGCAAAATGGCCAAATTCGTGAATAATCACCAAAATGGACAAACTCAGCAACAACTGCAACACTTTTATTAAAATGACCATATTTTTTTCAACTGTTTTTTATGAATTCTTTCGCTTTTATTCTGCAAAGCCTGTCAGTTTCAACATAATCTTCCAAATCAGGCTGCCGGACAAAAGGAAAGGTTTCCATACATTTTTCAACCAACGACGGAATCTTTAAAAATCCAATTTGTTTTTGAAGAAAAGCCTCTACAGCTATTTCGTTGGCTGCGTTGAGGATACAAGGCATGTTTCCACCTTTTCCCATTGCTTCAAAAGCGAGTGCAAGATTACGAAATTTTTTAATATCAGGTTTCCCGAAAGAAAGGCTCCCCATGGTTGCCAGGTCGAGCCGGGGATAGGTATTTTCAAGCCGCCGGGGATAGCTCATGGCAAACTGGATGGGAATGTGCATGTCGGTAGCGGCCAGTAGTGCTTTTACCGACCCGTCGGCAAAATAAACCAGCGAATGAATAATCGACCGGGGGTGAATAAGTATCTCTATCTGTGACGTTTCCAGTCCGAAAAGCCACCTGGCTTCGATGGCCTCCAGCCCTTTGTTCATTAATGTGGCCGAATCGATGGTGGTTTTGGCGCCCATTTTCCAGATGGGATGATGAAGCGCCTCTTCGGGAGTAATTTCCGATAAAGTTTCGCGACGTCGTTCCAAAAACGGTCCGCCCGAAGCGGTCAGTACCACTTTTTCCACAGGGTTGTCGAACTCCCCCATAAGACATTGAAAGACAGCCGAATGTTCAGAATCAACAGGAATGACGGGAACCCGGTTTTTAATAGCCGTCTGCATAATTAAGTCGCCGGCCACTACGAGCGCCTCTTTGTTGGCAAGGGCCAGGGGTTTTTTATTATTCAGCACCGCAAGAACGGGTTTTAACGCTTCGAAACCAAGAATAGCCATTACCACAAGGTCGATGCTGTCCATTTCGGTTACCTGAGCAACAGCTGCTGTGCCGGCATATACTTTTATGCCCTCATTCTGCAAGGCATCGGCAACCTCGGTATAGCGGCTTTCATCACCAATAACCACCACGTTGGGCTGAAATTTTTTTGCCTGTTGTATCAGCAAAGCAGCATTCCGGTTGGCTGTCAGCACCTCCACCCGGAAATACTCCTTTTGTGCTGCTATTACCTCCAGCGTTTGCCGTCCGATGGAGCCGGTTGACCCCAGTATGGCTATCTTTTTTATCATAAAACAGCTGCCCTTTTCTCTAATTAAAATTAATGTAATTGGTTGGGTTCACCGGATTGCCGTTATACCAAAGCTCAAAATGCAAATGCGGACCAGTGGATATTTCGCCGGAGTTTCCGGCAATGGCAATAGGTTCGCCGGCTTTCACAAAATCGCCCTCTTGTTTCAGCAAAACAGCGTTGTGTTTGTAAACCGAAATAAGGTTACCGGCATGCTGAATCACGATGACGTAACCTGTTTCCAGCGTCCAGACAGCCATGATAACGGTTCCGTCCAGCACAGATTTGACAGCGGCGTTGTGCGGGGCGACAATGTCGATACCGTAATGCTTTTCTAACGGGGCATATTTAGCGGTAATGATGCCGTTGAGCGGTTTGAAAAAATTCTGATTGTAAATTTGGCCATTCCCCGCCATGTCCGGCATAATTTCATTGCGAGGGAACAGGTTAAATTTTGTCTGATTTTCAAAAGAAATCCTTAATGCACTGTCCTGCTGAGATTTACGATCAGTAATGGTATCGTAATTTTTAGACTGTCCTACCGGTTCGGGTGGCGTTTCGATAATTTCTTTGTTTTCAATAACTCTTTTAATATTTTGGATATAAAGATTTTTTTGTTGCGCGTCGGCCATCAGCGAGTCGGCTATTTTGTTCAAGTGATAAAGATCATCTTTTTGTTGAACATCGGGATATCCGGGAATATATTCTTTCAGCGGTGTGTAAGCAATCACAAAAAAAGTAAAGGCAATGAAGGTAATGGCCATGCTCAGCAAAAAGATAAACACCTGTATCCGGCTTAGCCGAAAGCTAATGCGTTCTTCAAAAGTTGTTTCGTTGAAAAGGACCAGCCGGTATTTGTTCCGGAGTTTTCGGTACCATTTTTCTTTTTGCGGAGTTGTTTTCATGTCAATTAAATATCCGTGCAAAGGTAAAAATAACCATGGGAAAGAGAAAGGAATATCAAATGACGAATAATGAATAAAGTTCGGGGGTAGTCGGTGAGTTGCAGAGATTGCTTCTTCACCATTGAAAGCCTAAGCTTCAGCATCACACATGCTAACCCGGTGATCATCGCCGGGACGGGTTTGTAACTTCAGGTAACGCCTGAGGCGGGAGGACTTTAGGGGACTTCTAATAATTACTTCGCATCAAGATTTTCAGTCTTGCATTCTGTTACCAATCCCGTCGATGAAAATAATCAGGGTGTTTTTAAACTCTTTGGAAATTATTGCTAATTTGCGCACTGATTTACAAATTTTAAATGTTATGGTAAACAAGATTACAAGTTTGGCAGAGTACTATCAAAAGTACAAAGAAAGTGTTGCCGATCCGGAAGAGTTTTGGGCAGGTATTGCCGAGGCTCATTTCTGGCACAAGAAATGGGACAGGGTAGTTGACTGGAAATTTGACGGCCCTGCTGCTCCTGATGTTAAATGGTTTGTAAACGGGAAGCTCAATATTACCGAGAATATTTTTGAGCGAAACATGTTCATGCGTAAAAATCAGGCAGCCCTTATCTGGGAGCCCAACGATCCCGACGAAACGGAGATCAGGCTTACCTACGGAGAACTTTTCGATAAGGTAAAAGAATTTGCCAACGCGTTGCTTAAGCTCGGTATCCGTAAAGGCGACCGGATAGCACTTTACCTCCCCATGGTTCCCGAATTGGCTATCGCTATGATGGCTTGTGCACGGATTGGGGCCATTCATTCTATTATTTTTGCCGGTTTTTCCGCTACCGCTCTGGCCGACCGGATTATTGATGCTTCCGCAAAAATGGTCATCACCTCCGATGGCGGTTTCCGCGGCACCAAGACCATTCCTTTGAAAGCCATTACGGATGAAGCCCTTGAAAGATGTCCGGGTATAAAGCATGCCGTTGTTCTGAAACGGACAGGTGAAGAAATAAATATGGTTAAAGGGCGGGATATCTGGTGGAGCGATGCCATTGATGGTGTAGGCACGGATAACAAAGCCGAAGTAATGGATGCCGAAGACACCCTTTTCATTCTTTATACCTCAGGGTCAACAGGCAAACCTAAAGGCGTGGTACATACCACTGCCGGTTATATGGTCTATGCGGAATATACTTTTAAAAATGTTTTCCAGTATAATGAAGGAGACATGTACTGGTGTACTGCCGATATCGGCTGGGTAACCGGTCACTCTTACATTGTTTACGGTCCTTTACTGGCAGGAGCCACCTCCATTATGTTTGAAGGAATACCCACTTTTCCCAATGCAGGGCGTTTTTGGGACATTGTGGATAAATACAAAGTAAATCAAATTTACACGGCTCCTACAGCTATTCGTGCTTTGATTGCCCAGGGAGATGAATGGGTAACCAAACACGATTTAAGCTCACTGAAAGTGCTGGGAACCGTAGGAGAGCCCATCAATGAAGAAGCCTGGCGGTGGTACCACGATATGGTAGGCAAAGGGCGTTGCCCCATTGTTGACACCTGGTGGCAAACCGAAACAGGAGGCATACTGATAACTCCTTTGGCCGGACTTACCCCCACAAAACCGTCCCTGGCAACATTACCATTTCCCGGTATCCAGCCTGTTCTTGTAGACCCCGAAGGGAATGAGCTAAAAGGGAATGGCGTGGAAGGAATTTTATGCATTAAATATCCGTGGCCCGGAATGATTCGTACCCTTTATGGTGATCACGAACGTTGCCACCAAACTTATTTCTCCACTTTCCCCGGGTTATACCTTACCGGTGACGGAGCTAAACGCGACGAAGAGGGATACTATCGCATCATCGGACGTATTGACGACGTAATAAACGTCTCGGGACACCGTATCGGAACCGCCGAAGTGGAAGATGCTATAAACCAGCATCCCAAAGTGATTGAATCTGCCGTGGTAGGTTATCCGCACAAAATCAAAGGTTCGGGTATTTACGCTTATGTCATCTGTCCCGAATTGTCCGATGCCGAAAGAGAAACTATTGAAGCTGAAATCAAGGCTACCGTCAATAAATTTATCGGGGCCATTGCAAAACCCGATATGATACAGATTGTCAATGGTTTACCTAAGACACGTTCCGGAAAAATTATGCGGCGTATTCTGCGTAAAATCGGAGAAGGCGATGCGACAAATCTCGGCGATACCTCCACGCTGCTTGATCCCAACGTTGTAGAAGAAATTATTGAAGGGGCTAAAGTCGAAGTCAAACGTTAAACTTATTTTATTTTGCGGCCCGACTCAGGTTATTACCGGAATAATGGAATTTAAGAAAGGTAATACTTTCGGAACTGCCGCTTTGCCTTCCATAGTTTTTTCCGGTTTACACTCGTTGGTTTAATTCTGTTTGGGAAAAGGAGCCGGATTTCCGAAAAACCCGGCTCATTCACTGGTCGGGGTCTCTTCTTCCGGGACTTTTTTTATCATGCAACTATGCTGCTGTTTTTTTGTTTATTTTTGTTAAAATCCGGAACAGATGGTTCCTCATTTTACTTTATTTGATAACTTTTAAAACGATGCTCTATGTCTGTCCGAAAACTTGATAATATTTTCAGACCAGAGCACATAGCCCTCATTGGCGTTAACCACGACCCGAAAAGTATAGGCGGTATTACACTGCGCAATTTAATAGAGAGTGGTTTTTCCGGAGTCATTTATCCCGTCAATGTCAAACGCGAAGCGGTTCTCGGCATTCCGTGCTATCCACGGGTTGACAGCCTCCCCAAAAAGCCTGATCTCGCCGTTATTATGTCGCCGGCACGTGAAGTCCCCGACATGATTGACCAATGCGGGAAGGCAGGCATCAACGGTATCATTATTATGTCGGACGGTTTTAAGGAAACGGGCGAACGAGGGAAAGCGCTGGAAGAGGAATTAAAACGCAGGACAAAAAAATACCCGGATATGCGGGTTTTGGGTCCTAATAGTATGGGCGTCATTGTACCCGGCCTGAACCTGAACGTCAGTTTTGTCAGCAGCACGCCCAAAAAGGGACACATGGCTTTCATCTCGCAATCGGGAGCGCTCGGAGCTACGCTGCTTGACTGGGCAAAGGAAACAAAAGTGGGGTTCTCCTTTTTTGTTTCCATTGGTAACGCCATGGATGTTACTTTTGGAGATCTTATCGATTATTTCGGACAGGACGTCAACACTTACTCTATCATTCTTTATGTGGAAACACTGGGTAATGCACGTCGTTTTCTGTCCGCAGCCCGTGCTTTTGCCCGGAAAAAGCCCATTATTGTCTATAAATCCGGCCGGTTTCCCGAATCTGCACAAGCGGCTTCTTCCCATACAGGTGCCATGGCTTCCAAAGACAATGTTTGCGATGCTTTGCTTCGTCGTGCAGGCCTTGCGCGCGTCTATAACATGGGAAATATTTTTGATTTCAGCGATTTGGTGGGCAGGAAAAAAATTCCCAAAGGCTCCGGCCTTGCCATCATCACCAATGCAGGGGGTCCGGGGGTCATGGCTACCGATGCTCTCATTGCCCAGGGTGGTCAGCTCGTAAAACTTTCGGAAAGCGTTTTACAAAAACTGGACAAATTGCTGCCTCCCTATTGGTCGCACAACAATCCGGTGGATGTTTTGGGAGATGCCTCTCCCACACGTATTGGAAAAGCCGTGGAAACTGTTCTGGAAGATGAACAAATCAATGCTGTTTTGGTCATTATTACACCACAGGCCATGACTAAGCCCGAAGCTACCGCCCGTACGCTCATCAATATTGCATCGAAAACTACCAAACTGATTATGACCTCCTGGATGGGCGGTCTGAGCATGCACAACAGCAACACCATATTAAGTGAAGCACAGCTCCCGGCTTATGCTACTCCCGAACAAGCTATACAGGCTTATATGACACTGATACACTACTCGAAAAATCTGGATATGCTCTTTGAAACCCCCAAAGAGATTCCGGTTTCCTTTAGTTACGATCGCGACAACCTGCGAAAGAAGTATGTTAAAAATATCTTTCCTAAAAACCGTATCCTTTCGGAAAATGACTCCAAAATGCTCATTGCCGATTACGGGATTCCCGTAACACATCCCCGGCTGGCAAGAGATGAGGAAGAGGCCATCAATATTGCCCGTGAAAAAAGCTATCCTGTCGTTTTAAAAATACAATCGCCCGATATCACCCACAAATCAGATGTGGGAGGTGTTTTTCTGAACATTGCCAGCGATGATATGCTGCGGGTCGGCTACCGCCAGCTGATCGAAAATATTCATCACCATCAGCCTTCGGCACATATTGACGGAGTAACCGTGCAAAAAATGGCCGACACCCAAAACGCCGTGGAGCTAATTGTCGGTTTCAAAAAAGAAGAATTGTTCGGAACGGTTATGCTTGTGGGGATGGGAGGTATCACGGCGGAACTTTTTAAAGACCAGCGGCTGGAATTTCCCCCGCTTAACGAACGACTGGCCCGGCAAATGATAGAGTCGTTAAAAATTTATCCGTTGCTTCAGGGCTATCGGGGCAGTCCGCCAAAAAATATCGACAAGCTGGTGGAGGTATTGATTCGCCTCTCTTATCTCGCCGCCGATTATCCCGAAATTGACGAGTTGGATATCAACCCTCTCCTTGTTACGCCGAAAGATGTCATCGCCCTTGATGCACGTATTGTTATTGATCCGGGCGAACTGGGGAAGGAGATCATCGACTACCGTCATTTGCTCATACGTCCCTATCCCGAAAGACTGGTAAAAACCGCTAAGCTGCGTGATGGAAAGGAAGTTATCCTTCGTCCCATTAAACCTGAAGATGAGCCGCTTTGGCTGGAGATGCTGGGAACCTGTTCCAAAAATTCCATTTACCACCGGTTTCGCTACGATTTTCATTACAAATCACACGAAATAGCTACCGAGTTTTGTTACATCGATTACGACCGCGAAATGGCTATTGTTGCCGAGGTGGAGGAAAATGGCAAAAGGCTGCTAATTGGCGAGGGCCGTCTCATTGCCGACCCTGACCTTGAAATGGCAGAATATGCCGTGCTGGTGGCCGACCGGTGGCAGAAAAAAGACCTGGGTTTTCTGCTGACGGAATATTGCCTCCGGATTGCCCGGGTTATCGGTGTTAAAAGAGTGGCGGCGGAAACCACTCTTGACAACAAAGCCATGCTGAACCTGTTTAAAAAGTTAGGATTCACGCTTATTTTTAACCAGGATACCACCGTAACAATATCAAAAGAAATTAAATCAATTAGTGATTAAAGGGCCTCTGTTTATTTAAAGGCAAATGATAAGGATTTTAAGGGATGAAAAATGTAAGACAAAAATTTTTTACCGGGAGTATTATCCGAAAACTTAAAATTGGAAAATACCTCAAACCGGAGGTGTTGGAATGGGCGTGGTTTAGGAAGCCAATTCTCCGGCTTTTACGGGATAGGAGAGTAAATAATTACAAATAGTTAAAAGGAATTGTATTGACAACGACCAAAAATATCAAAAAAGCGGCCTTAATTCTCCGGCAGGCAAAATATACTGTTGTTTTTACCGGAGCAGGCATTTCGGTTGAAAGTGGTCTTCCCACTTTCCGCGGAGAAGGCGGCATTTGGAAAGAAGTGAATCCTAACTATTTCAATATTGATTTTTTTCATAAAAAACCACGGCTTACCTGGGAGATCATCAAAAAGGTCTTTTACGATCCGCTGACGAATGTAAAACCCAACATAGCCCATCATATCTTGTCTGTCATGGGTCAACACGGTATTATTCAGACTATTATCACCCAAAACATTGACCATTTGCATCAGGAAGCCGGATACCAAAAGGTAATTGAATTACATGGTACTTACCGCCGGTTGGTTTGTACCAAATGTTCAACGGAATACGACTACAGTTTTACCGATTTGAACTATCTCCCTCCTACCTGCTTTGTCTGCCGCGGAGTATTAAAACCCGATTTTGTATTCTTTAATGAGGAACTCTCGCCCGTTGTCAAGCGTAAAGCTTTTGAAGAAGTTCAAAAGGCAGATGTTTTTTTGGTTATCGGAACGCGTGCAGAAGTTTATCCGGCTAACACCATGCCCCGGCTCGCAAAGGAGAGAGGAGCCGCCATTATTGAAATTAACCTGAACGAATCCCCGTTTACAGAACATTATACCGATCTCTTTATAAAAATGGGAGCCGGGGAGGCTATGAAGCAGCTTTGCCAGCTGCTTGCCTGCCGGCAGGAAGGGGGAAATTCCAGTCGCCAAATACTCAAAAACAAATGATACTGCCTGAATTTTAAAGTACGGGAAAGAGAAGCTTACAGATATAGAGATATACAACATTTAAAAACCCACCGGGAAAAAATATGCTGAGCATAACGCCGTCAAAGTCAATGTGTTCCTCTCCAAAATCCCATGTAGCTTTAAAGTAACTCCTATCTTAAACACGTTAGACACCAATTAAAAAAGATTTGCCACCAAAATTCATGCCAGTTTGAAAATCTTTTTACATTTGTAATATGTTAGAAATAAAAAACTAAATATCTTACTTATGTTAAGGCAACGCCTGCAGCAGAAATTATTACAGAAACTTTCGCCACAGCAAATTTTGCTAATGAAATTGTTGCAGGTCCCCACCACTGAACTTGAACAACGGATAAAACAGGAAATTGAAGAAAATCCTGCGCTTGAAGCAGACAATATTGATAGCCATGAAGAGGAATATTCCCAGCCGGAAGATACTGATAATAATAATGAACCCGAAATTCAGGAGAACAGTGAGGCGGAAAGTCAAGAAGATTTCGACATGGAAGATTACTATAAAGGCGAAGATGAAATTCCCGAATACAAGCTACAAGCTAACAACTACAGCCGCGATGAAGAATACAGGGAGATTCCCTTCTCCACAGGCATTAGCTTTCACGAGCTGCTGAAGCAACAACTCGGTATGCAGCATCTGGACGAGTATAAATTGCGTATTGGTATCTATATTATCGGAAACATTGATGATTCGGGCTACCTGCATCGTTCTGCCGATGCCATAATTGATGATCTTGCTTTCATGCATAATATTAATGCAAAAAAAGAAGATGTGGAAGAAGTGCTGGCCATAATTCAGGATTTTGACCCCCCCGGTGTGGGTGCGCGGAACCTGCAGGAGTGTCTGCTTATCCAGATAGAGCATAAGAAGAAAACACAAAATTCCGAAACATTCGAATTAGCTCACAAAATTCTCAAACGATACTTTAACGAATTTACCAAAAAACATTATCAGAAAATTATGAAACGGGCTGATATATCGGAGAGTCAGCTAAAAGCAGCCATAGATATTATCCTGACACTAAATCCCAAGCCTGGGAATTCATTGGTCGAGACTTCCCGTAACAATCACTACATCATCCCCGATTTTACCATCAACAACAACAATGGCGAATTGGAACTAACGCTGAATACCTGGAATACCCCGGAACTCAGGGTGAGCCATACTTATTCCCACATGCTTCAGGATCTGGCTAACGGCAAACGGGGAAAGGCGGAGAAAGAAGCCTTTAGTTTCATTAAAAAGAAAATGGATTCGGCAAAATGGTTTATCGAGGCAGTGAAACAACGACAAAATACACTCTATATCACCATGAAAGCTATTATGGATTACCAGCGCAAGTATTTCCTCACCGGCGATGAAACCAATCTGCACCCAATGATTTTGAAAAATATTGCCGATATTGTAGGGATGGATATCTCCACCGTTTCGCGCGTTGCGAACAGCAAATATGTACAAACACCATTTGGCACGTTCCTTCTGAAAAGCTTTTTCAGCGAATCGATGCAGAAGGAAGACGGTGAAGAAGTCTCAACACGCGAAGTAAAAACCATTCTGAAAGATCTGATTGTATCAGAGGATAAAAAAAAACCGCTTACCGATGAACAGCTTATGCAGGCGCTTAAAGAAAAAGGATATGCCATTGCCCGGCGTACCGTTGCCAAATATCGCGAACAACTCGGTATTCCCGTGGCCCGGCTACGCAAAGAACTTCGTGTCTGACCCATAAAATTATTGCAAAAATTACACTTAAAAAAATTATTTTAATGGAAAAAATATTCGCCCGCGTACTTTCGATAATCTTTCATCCTTTGTTGGTTCCTACCTGGTTTTTACTGATACTGTTCAAATTACCATTTTATACACACCTGAACTTTCCGACTAAAATCAATGCCATGGTGCTGTTTTTTGTTTTTGTTATGACTTTTGTTCTTCCTGCTTTGGCAGCAACAGGTATGTGGTTTCTTAAACTGATAGAAAATCTGGAAATGCGCCAGCGGCATGAACGAACGTTTCCCATGATTGCTATCGCTGTCTTTTTTTATATTACTTTTTATTTATTGAAACAACTATCTGTTTTCCAGGCTGTAACTATTTTTATGCTTGGGTCAACGATGCTTGTAGTATTGGGATTGGGATTCAATTATTTTTACAAAATAAGCCAACACATGATTGCCTGGGGAGGACTTACGGGTGCCCTGATAGCTTTGGGATTATCGTTGCATTCGCCGTTCTATTTTTGGCTTTTCGGCATCATCATGGTATCCGGAATAATGGGTTTCGCCAGGCTGAAAACAGCATCGCATACACCTTTTGAAATTTACAGTGGCTATCTGTTGGGGGTTCTGGTTATGACCGGCCTGTTCCTTTACTTATAAAAAGATATCCTCAGTTGTGCCTAATTTCTATAATCTGAAATAAAAATAAATTGTAAAATTATCTAACGACCAAGCTCACCTGGCGCTTTTAAGCGCAGCGAAAAAGCGGTCAGGTGCAGCGCATTGTTAGGCCTTTTATTCAGCATTCAGATTCTTCAGAATTTTCCTTGCCAATGGCTCTTTTATTTCTTTATGCCGCGGGACTGCCTCAACAACTCCATTCTTCGGGTTTATCCAAAGCGAGTGCGATCCACCTTCCCTTTTTAAATAGCACCCGGCAATTCTGAGCTTTCGTTCCAGATCCAAACGTTTCATGCAACCTGCACCTTGTCACGAATCACATCTTCGGGCAAACCACGAAGAACATCCTCTCTCCGATCTTCCAAAATTAATTCAATAGCCTCTTTAAGACTATTCTTCGCTTCTTCTATTGTCTCACCTTGACCATTGGCCCCAGGTATCTCCGGACATATTGCCCAATATCCCCCTTCCGGGGCCTCTTCAATAATTGCAGTAAACTCGGCTTTCATTTTTACCTCCTGTTTTTACATGGCCTAACATATTATTCTACTGCCAATAGCGGCATAAAATGCAAATATAAGTATATTATCCAGGGAATTCAAAAAAAAATCACATTTGCAGTTACTACTCAGCAGCGATTAAGTTTTGATTAGCCAAACACGATAGCGTATCAAAAACGTTTTGAGAATTTTTCAGGCTTGTGTCAATTACCGACCTGATAACCGCATAATGATTAGCA
>BTTE01000026.1:0-33782 GCA_036244975.1 bacterium
GAATGATGAATGATAGAATGATGAATGATAGAATGATGAATGGCGGAATGATGAAAATGAGATATAAAAAAACCTGCTGTTTTTCAGCAGGTTTTTTTATGAGAAGTTTTCCCTTACTTCAAATGTAATTTCTTTTTCACCAACGGAGTAACATCGTTGCCAGCGGCATAATAAAGAACAACTCCCTGCGAAACATCAAGAATGTAGGTATAACCGTATTCTTTTCCAACGGCATCAATAGCTGCTTTCACTTTAGCGATGATAGGTTGGAACAGCTCCTGTTGTTTTTTCTGGACATCTTTGTCAGCAGAGGCCTGGAAAGCCTGAATACGTTGTTGCAGATCAGAAATTTCTTTTTCTTTGGTTTGTCTGATTAAATCGGACATAGTACCGACATTGCTTTGGTAGCTCTGGACTTTACTTTGGTATTCCTGGGCCATAGATTGCATTTGTTTTTGCAATCCGGTAGCATAAATTTTAACCTGAGTTTGGGCGGAGTCGGCTGCCGGCATCGTACCCATAAGCTTACTGGAATTAATGTAGCCTATTTTTAATGTACTTTGGGCAAAGCCAAAGCCGGAAATAAATAGTGCGGCGGCTAAAAGTAAAATTCCTTTCTTAATTGTTTTCATTGAATGAATATTGTGATGAGTAAATATTTAACTTAAATATCGAAGGGCAAATGTAAAAAATTTTAATCAATGCGGGTCATAAAATTCGTTAAATGCAAAATAATTCTAAGATTTATCTTTTGTGTTTGATTATTTACGTGTTCCGGGGCTACTCGTTTGCATAACCTTACCCAATTCGTCAAGTACGGCATCGCTAATATCATATTTCGGATTACCATATAATAGGGTAGGGCTCCCCGCCTTGTCAAAAACAAAAGCAATATGTTCGGTTGTTGCAATGGTTTCGATAGCATTGTAAACTTTTTCCTGAATAGGTTTTATCAATTCCTCCCGTTTTTTAAATAATTCACCTCCCGGGCCAAAATATTTTTTCTGTAGTGCTTTTACTTCATTGTCTTTTTCTACAATTTCATCTTCCCGTTTCTTTTTCACATCAGAAGGTAGCAAAACAGCTTCCGCCTGATATTTTTTATACATTTCACTGACTTCTTTGTGCTTTTCGGCTATTTCTTTTTGCCATTTCTCCGACAGGTTGTTTAAGACATCTTGGGCATCAGTGTATTCAGGAATATTATTTAGGATGTACTGCGTATTTACAAAAGCATTTTTCTGTGCATGAAGCTGTGGAATAAAAGCCATTATGAGCAGTGTGAAAAGAGCTGCCGGGAGAAGTTGGGATTTTGTCTTTTTCATAATGCAATATTTTTATCTTTAATAAAAAGCCACAATAAGTTTGCCATAATTAGTCTAAAGAACCATTCATAGAGAAGTGGAAATGGCTTCCGGAAGCCGAGGGCAGGCCCGGAATAGGATCGAAACCATAGCCCCAGTCAAGACCAAGTAAACCGAACATGGGAAGATAAATTCTTGCCCCGATACCGGCAGAACGCTTTAGGTTGAAGGGGTCGAGATTTCTTTGCCCCAGCCACGAATTTCCGGCTTCAAAGAAAGCTTCAATATAGATGGTAGAAGTTGGCGCCAGCGAAACGGGATAGCGTAATTCCAGGGTGTAACGGGAGTAAATGGTCCCCCCCAGGTTTCGGTCTTTATAATAATCAGGGGTAATGGTTTCGTTGCCATATCCCCGCATACCGATTATTTCACGCCCATCATAATTATTGTAGCCTGACAAGCCATCGCCACCAAGATAAAATCTTTCAAACGGAGTAATGTTCAAATTCTTATTGTAGGATCCAAGATATCCAAATCTTGCCTTGGTTACCAGCACCAGTTTGTTCATAAGTTCAAAATACAAATAGGCTTTAAATTTCCACTTATAGTATTCAATCCATTTATACTTCTCGGCATCACTGAGCTTTGCGTAGTCTTTATTGGAAAACAGAGAGTAGGGAGGCGTGAGCGTCAGTGACAGGGAGAAGTTAGAACCCGAACGGGGATAAATGGGTGCGTCAACCGAGTTTCTTCCAAAAACCACATTGTAATTTATATTATTATAATTTCCGTTTCCGTTTCCAACGGAAAAAATGGCAGCATAGTTTTCCAAACTGTAAAGTTGAACGTTCAAAGCCTGGTAAAGCGTAAAATAATTGTCAGGCCAGTTAAGGCGTCTCCCCAGACCTACGGTGATGGCATGGCTCGCAAACTTTCTGTTTCCAAAAGAAGACGAAACGGAGCCGGGGCTGTACCTCGTTAGCGGAGATTTTATGGAATAGATGGAGTAATAATAAGAAACAGTCAGTGCATTAGGTTTTTTGCCACCGAGCCAGGGTTCGGTAAAAGAAATACCCCAGCTCATATATCCCATTCCATAAGTCTGGAAACGGAGTGAAAGCTTTTGGCCATCACCCGAAGGAACCGGTTTCCACGCCTTTGCCTTAAAGAAATTTCTTAACGAGAAATTGTTAAAACTCAACGCTACGGTTCCGATAATTCTTCCATAACCCCAGCCGCCGGAAAGTTCAATCTGGTCGGCAGAGGTTTCTTCCACGGCATAGTTAATGTCCACCGTCCCGTTGGCCGGATTTGGCTTGATGTCCGGTTTGAGATTTTGTGCATTAAAATATTTCAGGTTAGCCAGTTCCCGAACACTTCGGATAACATCAGAACGGTTGAAAAGTTGTCCCGGTTTTGTACGGAGCTCCCGGATAACCACATGGTCATTTGTTTTTGTATTTCCACTTACGGTTACCTTATTAATACGCGCCTGTTTCCCCTCACGTAACCTGATTTCAAGGTCAATGGAGTCGTTGTTTACGTATGTTTCAACAGGTGTCGCCGAGAAAAACAGGTATCCGTTGTCCATGTACAGACTGCTGACATCGTAGCCTTTATCATTGTAATTCAGGTTGGTTTCCAGCAACTTTTTATTATAAACGTCTCCGGGATGTATGCCCAGCACTGCACTCAGAAATTTTGAAGTATAGATAGTGTTTCCAACCCATGAGATTTTTTTGTAATAATATTTGTCTCCTTCTTTCAGGTATATGTCAATGCCGATATTTGTCTTGTTAATTTTAAAAATGGAGTCTTTAATCACCTGTGCATCACGGTAACCGGCACTATTATATTCTGCTACAATTTTATGCAAATCATCCTGGAATTTAGACTTGATAAACTTGGAACTTTTGAAGATTTGTAAGCGATAATTTTTTAAAGCATAATCAATAAGGTCGTTTCCGAATTTCTTAAAACGCAGGGTGGCAGCATCTGCGGTGAGGTCAACCATGAGAGTGCCCAATGGATTTAAAGGATTAAAATATCCCTTTTCCCGGGTGTCTTTCATGGCGCTTCTCACTTTTTCTGCCGAGAAAGCATGATTCCCGTAAATGTTAATAACACCAATTTTTACTTTTTTGTTTTTCTTTACATTGATGGTGATATCCACAAATTCTTTCTGGCTTTTTCGCGGTCCGGCTGCTTTTTCGGTAATATTTACCTGTGTGTTCAAATACCCTTTATCGCGAAAATAATTTTTAATAATGTTTTCTGTTCGAATAATCAAATGGCTGCTTACAACATCGTCACTGGTCAGGTTTATCTTATCTTTCAGGTCATCCTGTGTGCTTTTTTTAATCCCTGTAAAAGAGTATTTGTTCAGCTTGGGCTTTTCATGGAGATAAATGTTAAGATAGATTGTGTCACCTGTAACTTTGGTAGCAAGGATGCGGACATCATCAAAAAGTCCCTGGTTCCACAGGTTTCGGATGGCACTGGTTATCTTATCGCCGGGGACATTTATTTTTTCTCCCTCTTCAAGGTCCGACAACATGACAACTACCGATTTATCTAAATAATTTTTCCCTGAAACATCGATCCCCCCGATAATAAATTTCCGGGGATGGTCGTAGCTAATCCCGGAAAGAAGGTTTCCCTCTTTCGATTGAGCATTTGCCAAAAAGGGTACAAAAATTAAACCAACAAAAACCAATAAAAGCCAAAACCAGCCGTTCTTATACATCTTCATCCTGTTCTCTAAATTTTAATTGCTCTCTTGTTAAACCAAATCTTCTTTCTCTGCTTTGATATTCATGGATGGCTTCATAAAAATCTTCTTTTCTGAAGTCGGGCCATAATTTCGATGAAAAGTACAACTCGGAATAAGCTACCTGCCACAAAAGAAAATTACTGATACGCTGCTCTCCACTGGTGCGGATAAGTAGTTCGGGGTCAGGCATTTGAGAGGTGTTCAGATATCCTGATACGGTCTTCTCACTTATCGTTTCCATACGAAGCTTTCCACTCTGTTGATCTTTTATCATTTTTTTGACAGCCTCTAATATTTCCCATCGCCCACTATAATTCATGGCCAGAGTAAGTACCATTTTCCGATTATTTCGGGTTTGTTCCATGGCGCTTTTCAACTTCTCCCTGTTTATCTTCGGGAGGCCTTCCAGATTACCAATGGCATTGAGCCGGATATCATTTTTATTCAGCGTTGGTATTTCCTTCTCGATGGTTTCAACAAACAGATGCATCAGGGCTTCCACTTCCCCTTTGGGACGGCTCCAGTTTTCGGTAGAGAAAGTATAGAGTGTCAGAAACCGGATACCAATTTCTGCAGCAGCTTCCGAGATCTCACGCACGGCATCTACTCCTTTGTGATGCCCAAAAGCCCGATCACACCCCTGTTTTTTGGCCCACCTTCCGTTTCCATCCATAATGATGGCAACATGAACCGGAAGTTTCTCTAAATCTATGTGCTCTAAAATATCCATATTCTCTACCACCGCAGGTTTTTACAACTCCGGTTATTGTTAAACTCAATTTTATAGGTCAGGCTGATATTGGCAACGCCAAACCAATCTTTGGTTCCACGGTTTCCCCGCTGTTCTCCCGGCTTGTGAGTAAATGTCGGATCGGAAAAATATTTTTCCAGTAACGTCGTCTTCTTAGAGTCGTACTTATAGTACGTCGTACTCACATCGTCCAGATAATCTGTAAATGTTTTGTGCATTTGCCATTCTGCTGACAGTCCAAATCTTTTGCTTAGGCTGTATTTGAATCCTAACCCAAAAATAACGGCAAAGTTATATTTTTTATAAGGTTGCCGACCACGATATCCAATATTTTGGCCTTCCGTACCTAAACTCCTTAAATCATATATTTTCCCATTGTATTTTGTTTGTGGTTTGAACAGGAAAAAACCTGCTCCGGCTGTAATGTAAGGGCTAAAATTATGTCTTTTGCTACCGATTGAGTATTTCATAAAGTTAAACTCTCCCGTTGCCGAAATATCATCTATTGTAGTGATAAAATTCAGACTTCTGTTTTCAACTGCATGTGTTTTGGTATCATTACCGGCCACTTTTCCGTGGGTATAAGTGATTTTTGCTGCCCACCGGTCGCCAAAATTATATCTGACCACTGCACCGTAAGCCGGCTTGGGCATAACAAACGGTGTCCACGGAACAATATCGCCATTGTAATATGCCACTCCTCCGGAAAGGCCTGCTTCCAAAGAATGCTGGGCCTGTAAGGCCAATGGAAACATCATCCCCGTCAAAAACAGGAAAAGAATCTGTTTAAAAGTTATGAGTATAGGTTCTCTCATTTATATGTTTGTTCCTGGTTCTGAGCGGCAAATTTATCATTTTTTTACAATTGCCGGCAGCTTAATTCCGGCTGTCAACGCCCCAAAGTAATTTTTCGCGAATAGTAGAAAAAAAGTTTTGTTCCGGCATCTGAACCAGGTTGATTCTAAAATTACATTTTTTTATAATTATCTCTTCTGATTTGTTAACAGGCCTCTGGCGCGAGTCCAGCGATAATAAATATTTTTCTTCTCTCCCCTCTATTTTTATGCGCACTTCACTGCTATCCTGGATAACGATGGGGCGTACGGTTAAATTGTGCGAGGCAATGGGTGCTATAACAAAATTCTCCGACCCGGGTGTTAAGATGGGGCCCCCCACACTCATCGAATAAGCTGTGGAACCTGTGGGCGTAGCAATAATCAGCCCATCGCCCCAATAAGTGTTTAAAAAAAGGCCGTTCACGTAAACATGGATGGTTACCAGCGAAGTGTTGTTGTTGCGATAAATGGTCAAATCATTTAAGGCAAAGTTTAATTTGCCAAAAAGTTCTCCGGGCTTTTCAAGCGTTAAAAGTGTTCGCTGGTTGAGGCTGTAATTTCCGGTGTAGATATGTTCGATGGCTTTTTTCATCTCAGGTCTGGAAACGCTTGACAGAAAGCCCAGTCGCCCGAGGTTGATGCCGAGAATAGGTACGCCCAAATCATGTACGTAAGGGATGGCATCAAGCAGTGTTCCATCGCCACCAATGGAGAACAGGAAATCCAGATTTTCGATGTCTTTCGATTGGCTGAAGACCCCCGGTTTTGCTGCAAACTTTATATGCTCTTTTATCAGGTCGTAATAGCTTTTATATACGCGAATCTGTGCTCCTCTATGGTGCAATTCATCAAAAAGCTGCTGAACATAAGGCGCCTGTTTCAGGTCAAACTGTTTACCAAAAATGACTATTTTCATGCAAAATGGACTTGTTTTGCTGCAAATGTAGGTTAAAAAACAATATTTTAGCGCAAGTTTGTTTTAACGGCCACAGTCAAAATTGCGGTAGCTAATTCTGTGGCCATCCAGAATAGCGGTATTACAAGCTTTTGCGACGGTTTTATGTGAAAATTATGAAAAGGGGTAGCACTTGCTTTTTGCTGTTGGTTGCTGTTGAAAATGTTGAACCATGAAAAAGATATTTTTTCTCATTTTTTTTATTTTTTTTATTCAGCTTCTGTTTGCACAGCAAGTGAGGATTGACAGCCTCTGCCGGCAAGCTTACGGGCAGATTTTGTCGCTCAGATTTGCCCCGGCCCGGAAACTGCTGAAAGCAGAAAAACAAATCTATCCGGAAAATGTTTATGTGGATTATCTTGAAAATTATATTGATTTCTTACGCGTTTTTATTGGCGAAAACCCGGTCGTGTTCCAGGATGTGGACGAAAGCTTTGGAATCCGCTATAACCGTGTAAAACAGTTGCCTGATACCAGTCGCTATAAAAATTTGTTGCTCGCCAATATGAACATGCAATGGGCTTTTGCCCGGCTGAAATTCGGGCAGTATTTCTCTGCCGCCTGGGAGCTGAACCGTGCCTACCGTATGCTGACCGATAATGTGGACCGTTTCCCCGGTTTTGTTCCCAATTACATTGCCATGGGTGTTTTGCACGTAATGATTGGCCTGGTTCCGGATAAATACGGATGGATGCTGAAAATTATTTCCATGAAAGGTAGTGTAGAGCAGGGGAAAGCTGAAATTTACAGTGTGCTCGATAGTACTTTAAAAAATCCTGCAAATGCTTATCTGCGCGATGAAGCCCTGTTTTATCTCGGATTTATTGAACTCAACCTCTCGCCCGATCGAAAAGCCCTTGACAGGCTTATGGTTTACCTGAACCAAACGAAAAAAGAGAATCTGTTGCTGGATTTTTTGAAAGTGGATATTCACATGCGTTACGGCCAAAATGATGTGGCGCTACAACAGTTGAACAACCTCCCACAGAGTCCGGATTATTTTCCGTTTTACTACCTCAATTATTTAAAAGGAGCGTGCTATTTGAGAAAACTGGAGCCGGATTCTGCGACAGCATCCTTCCGCTACTTTTTAAAACATTTCAAAGGAATAAATTATATAAAGGATGCCTGGCGCAAGCGGGCATGGGCTGCTTTGTTGCAAAACAATCCGAAGAAGTACCGGCAGCTTATGGATTCTGTAATCGTTTATGGCGCTGCCGAAGTCGGCGCCGACAAAGAGGCGCTGACAGAGGCTGCATCCGGCACCATTCCCAATACCAATTTAATACGGGCACGATTACTGTTCGATGGTGGTTATTATGCTCGTGCCCAAGCCGTTCTGGATACCATGAACGTCAACCGGCTGACCAAAGACGAACAGACAGAACGACTCTATCGTTATGCACGAATTGCACACCGGCAGAAGCAGATTCCTCTGGCAAAATCGGAATATCGCAAAACAATTGCGTTAGGACGGCATTCTCCGGGATATTTTGCTGCCAATGCCGCATTAAAATTAGGTGAGATTTACGAATCGGAAGACAGCCTTACGCTGGCGAAATTTTTTTATGAAGAAAGCCTCAACATGAATTTCGATGAGTATGAAAACAGCATCCGCGGTAAAGCCAAAGAGTCTTTATCCAGGATTCGGGAGAAATAGCAATATTTTACAACCGATAGTTAAGGCTGAGAACAATAGAATGGTTTTGGTAAGTGTTTTTAACCGGATTGACCACAATATCCTTTGTTCCGTAAAAGTAATAATCCTTATTCATTTTGGAATAGACATAGGCCAAATCAATAGAAAGGTTATTAAAATTAAATCCCAGGCCTCCCGAATAAGACTGCCGCATGCCATCATTCAAATTACGGGCATACGGGCTGCCATAAACAGCATAACCGGCCCGGATATCTGTAATGCCAAAACGCCATTCGGTTCCTACCCGGATGTTATTTGTCGAACGGAAATAATTTTTAATATTCCCATTCTCAGCATTATAGTTGTAATCGGTTGAGTTGAATTTTGCATTTGCATAGTCGAGGTATTCGTATTCAAGGGAGACGTTTCCTCTGTCGCCAATAAGAATACCCGCATCAGCAAGAAATTTCTTGGGTGTGTTCAGCCGATACTTGTAGGTTCCCGTAGGAGAGGAAACCGAAGCGGGACTTGTCCACTCCAAATCGGCAAAAGTGGTGGTATACCACGTATCACGCAGGTTGAAATACCAGGTGGGAGAATGATAAGCCACTCCTACGCGCAACCACTTTACAGGTTGAACAATAAGACCGATTTTAACGTTTAAGCCTGTTCCTTTCGTTTCTAAGGTCTGGTTAAATTTCCAGCTGTTGAAGTAAGGAATTGTATCCGCTACATCACGTTCGGAGTAGGAGGAGGTACTGGAGTATCGTAAAGCATCAATGCCGATGGTGGCGCCGAGATAAAGCACATTGTTGTAATTGGCAGAGAAAGAAAAAAACCATTCATTTACCGACCCTCTTGTTTGCAGTTGCTCGCGCTGGTAAGTTCCTCCGTAAGGAACAGGGCTGTAATACCAATCCGGATAACCGGGGATGGTATCGATGAGGTAAAGTTGCCAGGCCGGATTTAAATCAAACGAATAGTTATTGTTTTTGTCATTTGCAATATTATCATAATTTACACCGTTGGCATTTTCAAGATAGACATCCAGTCTGGAGTTTTTTGTGTTGGGGCCCTGCATATTCAGGTTGGAGTTAAAATTATTCAGTCGATTCATCCCAAAAGAAAACTGCATGAATTTCCATCCTTTTCCACTTTCCGGACCTAACCGGATGGCGCTTACATACCCCAGGTTGCTGAGGTTAAAAATGGTACTGTTATCCGATGATGGGGTAGAATTATACATGGAACTGATATCACGGATATTCATTTCCGGGCTAAAGGAGTAATAACTTGATCTGAAAAGACCCATCCCGGCGGGATTGGTGGACGCCGTGGAGAAGTCGGCGCCCAAAGCGCCAAACGCACCTCCCATGGCCATACTGCGGGCGGTCCCTTCATAAAAATTTTGTGAAAAAAGCAGTGCATCGTCTGCTGTTTGAGCATAAAGCGAAAATGTGAATAATACGAAAACTATTATGGCAAATATTTTTTTCATAATTACAAAGTGTTTATTACCTTACCTGTTTAAAAATATTCCGGGATTTTATCGCCTTATTCCTCCCGAACCGGAACTTCTTCTGATGCCTCCGCCTCCCGAACCTGACGAAGAACCTGTCCTGACCGGTGCCGAAAAACTTCTTGTGGGTGGTGCTGAAAAACTTCTTGTGGGCCTTGAACCAAAAGAGTTTCTTCTGGCCGGAGCACGAAAAATGTTGGGTGAAGAGAAAGAACGGGTGGGAGCATTGTAAACTTTAACGCCTGAACGTCTTCTGCTACTGCCCCGGTAAATCAAATTTCTGAAGCCGGCAGGACGACGATAAATGTTTTGTCTGCGCACGGTTTGCGGACGCTGTCTGCTGTTTCTCGGACTAACTCTCCCGGTATTTCGATTTTCCGGACGTGTCGGAGCACGGTAAAATTCCTTGCTGCTGCGTGGGGAACGTGATTCCAGACTTTGGTATTGCTTTGGTTTTTGAAACCTTGGTCTGGGCATGGTCCCTTCCTGTCTGTAAGCAGGAGCTCTGCGAAACCCCGTCTTCCTGTTATTTCTTGCTTCGGAAATACCAAAGTTAGTATTTTTGTTTCCAACGCCTTTTCCGCCGGGTTTGTTTAGTTTTCCCTGAGTACGCATCCCTTCCGAACGTTTTTTGGCCAGTTCAGGGCTGAAACGCATGGAGCCTGCCGGACGCCCGTTGATGCTGCCGGGTTTCATCAGCTTACCATTGCGGCCTTCGGGGTTGACAGGAACTCTTTTACGAGAAATCGAGCTGGTAGCACGACGAGCAGATTTGGCATTAGGGCGTGTGTAAATACCTGAGCCTCCGATAGCAGTACTGCGGGGAATAGAAGATCCACCTCCACGGTGTATTCTTGGCCGGTAAACAAAACCCCCGTGTCCGTAATCAGTATATCCTGAGTAATAAGGAGAATAATAGCCTCCGCCCCATCCGTAACCGCCATAACCTAAACCATAATAACCGCCACCCCAACCGAAACCAGGATAGCCCCATCCGTAACCACCATAACCCAAACCATAATAGCCGCCACCCCAACCGAAACCAGGATAGCCCCATCCGTAACCACCATAACCCAAACCATAATAGCCGCCACCCCATCCGTAACCAGGATAGCCCCATCCGTAACCACCGTAACCCAAACCATAATAGGAACCAAACCCAAACGACCAACTGGAACCGAAATAGGGGTTCCCAAAGTCAAGATTTGAGGAATAACCCGGTGTAACAATCGTGATGTTGTTGTTCTGTTGGTTGTTACTTCGGACAGTCGTATCCGAATTATTGTCGTAGTAATCTAAGGAAGTGTCGCCGGACTGGTGAGACTTTTTCAGATGGGCTGAATAATTCACATCGTATTGGCCATCGGAAGCTGTTTGTCCTGTTGCCTGACTGATGTTTTCAATTTTACCCTGCCGGTAAGCTGCTTTGTCTGTCTGTTTTGCTTCCTGCTGATGTGTGGCGGAGGAAGCAGCGGCAGTTGTAGTTGTGATGGTTACATTGTTGTGTGGAGTTGTAGAGTAGTAAACATCATCCTGAGGAACACTTTGAGTAGTGCTGCAGGCTGTAATAAAAAAGAAACTGAGAATTACAGCGGTAAATAGTATGTATTTTATCTTCTTCATGGCGATTGATATTGTGCTTCAATAAACATTGTTTATTTTTGCCGTTCATTAAAAAGTTGCAAAGACTATACCAAAATATCAAAATGGCAAAAGAACTTACAAGCAGAAGTGAAAATTATTCTCAGTGGTACAATGATCTGGTAGTAAAAGCCGGTCTTGCCGAGAACTCGGCGGTTCGGGGTTCTATGGTGATAAAACCTTATGGCTATGCTATTTGGGAGAAAATGCAAAGGATTCTGGATGATAAATTTAAAGAAACCGGGCACGAAAACGCCTATTTTCCGCTTTTTATTCCCAAATCTTTTTTTAGTAAAGAGGCTTCCCATGTAGAAGGTTTTGCCAAGGAGTGTGCCGTGGTTACTCACTATCGCCTGAAAAGCGATGGAAAAGGCGGTGTGATGGTTGACCCTGATGCCAAATTGGAAGAAGAACTCATTGTCAGACCAACCTCCGAAACGATTATTTGGGACACTTACCGCAAATGGGTACAGTCGTATCGCGATTTGCCATTGCTTATCAACCAGTGGGCCAATGTGGTGCGCTGGGAAATGCGTACCCGTCTGTTTTTGCGTACGTCTGAGTTTCTGTGGCAGGAAGGCCATACGGCACATGCCACCCGCGAAGAAGCCGTGCAGGAAGCCGAAACTATTTTGAAAATCTATGCCGGTTTTGTGGAGAATTATATGGGCGTACCGGTTCTGCAGGGTGTGAAATCGGCCGGCGAACGGTTTGCAGGCGCTGTGGAAACTTATTGCATCGAAACACTGATGCAGGATGGAAAAGCTTTACAGGCCGGGACATCTCATTTCCTCGGACAGAATTTTGCCAAAGCTTTCGATGTAAAATATCTCACCAAAGATAACAGGCAGGAGTATGTGTGGGCAACCTCGTGGGGTGTTTCCACCCGGCTCATTGGCGCGCTTATCATGGCACATTCCGATGATAACGGGCTGGTTCTGCCGCCTAAGCTGGCACCCATTCAGGTGGTGATTGTCCCTATTTTCAGAAAAGCCCACCAGCTGGAAGCTATTTCCGGGAAAGCGGCGGAAATAATGAAAGCGCTGAAAGCAAAAGGTATTTCGGTGAAATTTGATGACCGGGACACACAGAAACCCGGCTTTAAATTTGCCGAATGGGAGTTGAAAGGAGTTCCCGTCCGTCTGGCCATTGGCCCGCGCGATATGGAAAACGGAACGGTAGAAATGGCACGTCGCGATACTATGGAAAAAGAGGTATTGCGTATGGAAAACATTGAAGACAAAATAGAAAACCTGCTGGAATTGATTCAAAAAAACATCTATCAAAAAGCGTTGGATTTCAGAAATGCCAACACCTTTACAGTTGATAACTGGGAAGATTTTAAAGCTCAGATTGAAAAAGGCGGCTTTGTTTGGGCGCACTGGGACGGAACACCCGAAACAGAACAAAAAATTAAAGAAGAGACCAAAGCCACCATTCGCCTGATTCCTGTTGATGATAAAAAAGAATCCGGAAGTTGTATTTATTCAGGAAACCCTTCCGAAAGACGCGTGGTTTTCGCGAGAGCATATTAATAATGGTTATCAATTAACTGCATTTAATAAGAGCCTGTTTTCGGACTTTTTTTTGTTGCTGCCCGGTTTTTCTGCAAAATCGGATTTAGTCAGTATTTTTACCCAAAATTTATGAACGTGAAAAATCAAAACTTTGGAGCCACCAAACAGGAAAAGCTGAAAGCCTTTGAGCGACTACTCAATATTATGGATGAGCTGCGTGCAGACTGTCCGTGGGATAAAGAGCAAACGCTGGAAAGTCTCCGGCATTTGACTTTGGAAGAAGTTTACGAACTCTCTGATGCCATTTTGGATAAAAACATGGATGAAATCAGGGAAGAGCTGGGCGATTTGATGATGCATTTGCTGTTTTATGCCAAAATCGGAGAAGAGAAAAAGGCTTTCGACGTGTGGGATATTCTTGAAGGCATCTCCGATAAACTGGTTTATCGTCATCCGCATATTTATGGCGGCGTGGAGGTGGCAGATGCTGACGAGGTGGCGGACAATTGGGAAAAACTTAAACTGAAAGAAGGAAAGGAATCGGTGCTTTCGGGTGTGCCCCCATCGCTGCCTCCATTGTTGAAAGCTTACCGCATGCAGGAAAAGGTAAAAGGGGTCGGCTTCGAGTGGAAAGAACGTGCACAGGTTTGGGAAAAAGTGGAAGAGGAGATGAACGAACTGAAAACCGAAGTGGAACAAAATACCTCAAAAGATAAAATTGAAGAGGAATTCGGTGACCTGCTGTTTGCTCTTGTTAATTATGCCCGCTATGTGGGTATCAATCCGGATGATGCGCTGGAACGTACCAACCGTAAATTTATCCGCCGGTTTCAGTACATTGAAACACAATCGGCCAAAGAAGGGAACCATCTGACGGATATGACCCTCGAAGAAATGGATGCATACTGGAACAGGGCCAAAGAGGGAGAAGAATAAAGCCGGGATTTACCGGATTTGCGTATATTTGAAATTTCAAAGCAGAAGATTAAATACTCCCTCATGAGAATCAATAAATCTATTATTACCATTTCCTTTATCTTGATTTTTTCTGTCCAAATGTTTGGACAACAGCCTAATTTAACGCAAGCTTTCCCCCAATATTCATATAGACCCAATAAGGAATATTATAAATCGTATTGGACAGCGATTAAAAAAACAGCTACCGGACCTGCCCGCTGGGGGAAAAAGGAGTGGATGACCTTCGGCGGCGTTGTTATAGGCGGAACGGTGCTTTATATTTACGATGGGCAAATCAGAAATTTTTTCCAGGCACACCGTACTCCCGGAACGGATAAAATATCAAAATACGGTTTTGAACCTTGGGGAAGTGGTATTTACACTCTTCCTTTGCTCGGTGGTTTTTATCTTTACGGTCTTTCTGCAAAAAACATAAAGGCCCGGCAGGTAGCCATGGCCGGAACACAGGCCTTTATTATGGGCGGTATTAGCGTGGAGGTGTTGAAAGTTTTGTTTGGCAGACACCGGCCCTATCAGGATGTTCTACCCAACTCCAAAATTTGGACAGGCCCTTTTGGTTCGTTAGACTATAATTCCATGCCTTCAGGCCATACTACGGTGGCTTTTTCGGTGGCAACCGTATTTGCTTCTGTTTATAAAGACAAGCCCTGGGTTGGCGTTCTTTCTTACGGAATTGCTACCGGTGTTGCGCTGTCGCGGCTTAACGATGATAAACACTGGGCTTCCGATGTTTTTATCGGGGCAGCCCTGGGCTTCGCCGTGGGAAAAACTGTTTACCATATCATGGAAGGACATACAAATCTGACATTGGGAATTTCCAATACGGGTGGTATTGCTTTGGCGTATCATTTGTAGAAGTTTTTTATTCGATAGAAGTCCCCTAAAGGTATTGATGTTTTTTAAACCATTCGAGCGTGTCGGTAACGCTCTCTTCAAGCGGACGGGTTTCATCCACCGGTTTACCCTGAGGATTTTGTTCCAATGCGTGGACAGAGCTGAAATGGATAAAGCGTTTGACGCCGGCATTCCGGGCAGCGGCAGCCAGATTTTTGGTGCCCTCCATATTTACTTTGTAAACTTCGTCATAACTTTCGCCGCCGATAGAAATTTTCGCCGCCAAATGGAAAACCACCTCACGGTTGTGGCAAAGCCGTTGCAGTACAGTGACATCTTCCAGGCTGCCTTTTGCTGTTTCCACATCTAAACCCTGCAATGCCCGGCTGTCGGTATGCACCAGCACACATACTTCATGGTTTCTTTTCAGTAAAAGTCTTACCAAACAAGCACCCACATGCCCGCCGGCCCCGCTGACCGCTACTTTCATGGATTAATTTTCGGCGAAAGGTAGAAAAAATCTGGTTATCGCGCTTGTCTAAAACCTTTTTCCACTGTGGCGCGAATGATAAACAAAAACCATCTTGCCGGGATAATTTTTCTTATGAACAGCAGCATTTTTCCCTGTGTGCTGGAAGGATAACGCATTTTCTTGCAGTGTCTTGTGGCGGCTTTCCAGATGGTTTTGGCCACCACTTCCGGGCCGGGGGCATCTGCACCGAATTTACCTGTGTTGGCCAGGGTAACTTTCTCATAAGTATCATAATCTGAAAAACCCTCTTTTTGAAAAACATCTTTCGAGCGGGAGTAGAAATCCGTTTTTATGGCTGCCGGTTCCACCAGCTTCACCTCTATGTTGAATGGTCGTAATTCAAATTGCAGTGATTCGGAAAAGCCTTCCACCGCCCATTTGGTAGCATGATAAACGCTGTAAACAGGGAATGTAATCCGGCCGCCCACCGATGAAATGTTGATGATCCGTCCTGCTTTCCGTTTTCTGAAATGGGGCAGAAAAGCGCGGGTTACATTCATCAGTCCGAACAGGTTGGTGTCGAACTGCTTTTGAATCTGCGCGGGTTCGGATTTTTCAAATATTCCCACTGTGCCATAACCGGCATTGTTGACCAACACATCGATGTCGCCAAAGGCCTTCAAAGCGCTTTCTAATGCTTTGGCAATGGTTTCGGGTTGGGTAACATCCAGCCGGAAAAGCCGGACATTGTCATGTTTTTGTAAGGATTGCTCCTTTTCGGGGGAGCGCATGGTGGCAGCCACCTGCCAACCCTTTTGGGCAAAAAGTTCAACGGCAGCCCGACCGATACCGGAAGAAGCGCCGGTGATAAAGATTGTTTTTTTCATGGTCTGGTTGCTTTTAACATTAGAAAAATAATCAGAAAAAAAAGTTTTCGCATGGATTTTCCCCGTTTGTGTTGCTGAGAAAGCACAAAGATACAATTTGTTTAGAATCATTCCGGATAGTTTTTTACTTTTGCATAAAGCAAGCTGATGGTCAGCAAATTTTTTCTTCACCCGGATAAATCATGGACAAACCGATTATTGTACAGAAGCATTCCTTAAAAATGGATATGGAGGCCGGGACTTATTTCTGGTGCGCATGCGGGCGTACCAAAAACCAGCCTTTTTGCGATGGTTCGCACAGAGGGACAACTTTTCGTCCTGTTAAAGTGGTACTCGATGAACCGCAACGGATAAAATGGTGTATGTGTCGCCACAGCAAAGAGGGTCCGTTTTGCGATAATACCCACCGTGAGTTATAATCTTTAAATCGCTAATTACCACAAATTCAGTTACAAATTCGGAATATTTTTATCCAAAATTGGAAAATTTATATATTTGGGAACTGTTCTCATAATGGGAAAAGCCGATTCGTTTCCCCTCCCTTGATATAATGTAGTGAAACACAAATCGTTAGCAAAAAGGGCATATAACTTGTTAAACTTTTTTATTGAAATAAAATATTTGCACAAAGGGAAAACAAGAAAAACAATTCTCATTCTGGGAAATTTCCATATTTTGGAAACTTTTATTGAAAAAATGAGTAGACCTTATAAAGGAAACTAAATATTCTTAATATGAAACATCCTTTAAGAATTTTTGTGATTGAAGACGATCTTTTTTACGGAGAGCTCTTAAAGCGTCATTTATCACTTAATCCCGACAACGAAGTCCATCTTTTCAAAACGGGAAAGGAGTGTCTCGAAAAACTTTACCTGAAACCGGATGTGATTTCGCTTGATTATGGATTGCCTGATATCCCCGGCGATAAGGTGTTGAAGAAAATTAAAGTGGATTATCCCGAACTTCCGGTAATTATTGTTTCCGGGCAGGAAGATATTAAAACTGCTGTCAGCTTGCTCAGAGGTGGCGCTTACGACTATTTTGTGAAAGATGAGGATACCAAAGACCGGCTTTGGAATGCGGTGAACAAGATCAGGCAACACAAAAGCCTGCGTGTGGAACTGGATGAACTAAAGGATGAAATTGAGCAGAAATATGCTTTCAGGAATATTATTAAAGGAAGCAGCCCTTCGCTGAAAAAAGTGTTTGCTTTGATGGATAAGGCCATTCGTTCCAATATTACGGTTTCTATTTCCGGCGAAACCGGAACGGGCAAAGAACTGGTGGCAAAAGCCATTCATTATAACTCCCCGCGGGCAAAAAAACCTTTTATTCCCATTAATGTTTCGGCAATACCTAATGAATTGATAGAGAGTGAATTGTTTGGATATGAGAAAGGTGCTTTTACGGGAGCCAATACCCGGAAAATCGGGAAATTTGAGTTGGCGGAAGGCGGTACATTGTTTTTGGATGAGGTGGCCGAAATGGATGCCAACATGCAAACCAAACTCCTGCGGGTAATTCAGGAAAAAGAACTTACCCGGGTGGGAGGCCATGATGTGGTGAAAACAGATGCCAGGCTTATTGTAGCAACTCATCGTAATCTGGCCGAAGAGGTTCATAAGGGGAATTTTAGGCAAGACCTCTATTACCGACTGCTGGGATTACCCATCGAATTACCTCCCCTCAGGCAAAGAGGGGTTGATGTTCTGTTGCTGGCCAAATATTTTGCGCAATTATATTGTAAAGAAAACGGGTTGGAACAAAAAACGTTTACCAAAGCCGCCAGAGATAAACTGGTGAGTTACAGCTATCCCGGTAATGTCCGTGAACTATGTGCAGTGGTTGAGCTGGCTGCAGTTATGTCTGACGGAAAATATATTGACGAGCAGCATATCAGCTTTAATTCGGCTGGTGTTCCCTCCGACTTTTTATCAGAAGAGACTACGCTGGCAGGCTATAATAAAAAGATTATCCGCTATTTCCTCGATAAGTTTGATAATAATGTATTTCTTACGGCAGAAAAACTGGGTATTGGTAAGTCAACCATCTACCGGATGCTGAAAAACAAAAATATTTAAAATGCCCGGACAAGAAGATAAATTTGCGCTGCTTAAGGCTTATCTCGACAACGACATGCAGCAAGTCAAAGAGATGCTGACACTATTCCTTGATAATATTCCTGCTGACCTGGCAGAATTAACAACATTTTGCCGGAAATATGATTTTATAAATATCCAAAAGTCGGCTCACCGTATGAAATCATCCGTAAGATTTTTTGGCCTGAACGAGGTATCCGAAATACTGGAGCAAATGGAGCGGATGGCCGGGGATAATGCAACATTCGCTGACATTGACGCAATGTCTTCCCTGTTGCATCTGAAAATGGAGAATGAACTTGAAATACTCCGGAAAGAACGGACCCTGCTTTAATCTCTCTTTTGTTTTTTTACGATTAATTTATAGATGGTTTATCACCTGAGCGCACATTATTTTTGTAATTTTGCGCATTAATTTAAATTTAATCTAAATAGATAGGCCATGCGTGACGAAAAGAAAAACAAGGATGTTTTGGAGGATGTTACTACCGGCGAATATAAATACGGTTTTGTTACGGATATCGAATCGGATCAGGCTGCGAGAGGTCTTACCGAGGATACCATTCGTTTCATTTCAAAAAAGAAAAACGAGCCGGAGTGGCTGCTCGAATTCCGCCTGAAAGCTTACCGGCACTGGCTCACGCTGGAAGAGCCCGACTGGGCTCTATTGCATCATCCCCCCATCGATTATCAGGATATTATTTATTATTCGGCTCCCAGGCCCAAAAAGGAGCTTGAGAACCTGGATGAGATTGACCCGGAACTTCTCGATACTTTCAATAAGCTGGGTATTTCGCTGGAAGAGCAAAAACGCCTGAGCGGGGTGGCTGTGGATGCAGTCATCGACAGTGTTTCGGTGAAAACCACTTTTCAGGACACGCTGGCCAAACACGACATTATCTTTTGCTCCATCAGCGATGCTGTTCAAAATCATCCGGATATGGTTAAGAAGTATCTTGGCTCCGTGGTGCCCTATACCGACAACTATTTTGCGGCATTAAATTCTGCCGTTTTCAGTGACGGTTCCTTTTGTTATATTCCCAAAGGCGTTCGTTGTCCCATCGAGCTTTCCACCTATTTCAGAATTAATGCAGCCAACACCGGGCAGTTTGAGCGCACACTGCTTATTGCCGACGAGGGCGCTTATGTGAGTTATCTTGAAGGATGTACAGCTCCCATGCGCGACGAAAATCAGCTGCATGCAGCTATCGTTGAGATTGTTACCTACGATGATGCCGAAGTGAAATATTCCACCGTGCAAAACTGGTATCCCGGCAGTAAAGAAGGCAAAGGCGGTATTTATAATTTTGTTACCAAACGCGGTCTGTGCAAAGGCCGGAACTCCAAAATCAGCTGGACGCAGGTGGAGACCGGCTCTGCTATCACCTGGAAATATCCAAGCTGTATCTTATTGGGTGATAATTCGGTAGGAGAGTTTTATTCTGTTGCCGTAACCAATAATTACCAGCAGGCAGATACCGGTACCAAAATGATACATTTGGGGAAAAACACCAAAAGTACCATCATTTCCAAAGGTATTTCCGCCGGGAGGAGCAACAACAGCTATCGTGGTCTGGTAAGGGTTTCGAAAAATGCCGACAATGCCCGGAATTATTCGCAATGCGACTCGCTGTTGCTCGGTGACAAATGCGGAGCACACACTTTCCCTTACATAAAAACGGGAAATGATACGGCTGTTGTCGAACATGAAGCCACCACATCTAAAATCTCCGACGACCAGCTGTTTTATTGCCAACAGCGGGGTATCAACAAGGAAAAGGCTATCGGATTAATCGTTAATGGCTATGCCAAGCAGGTTTTGAATAAACTGCCCATGGAGTTTGCCGTGGAAGCACAGAAGTTGCTGGCCGTTACGCTGGAAGGCAGTGTGGGATAGAGGAAGTACTTTTGGCACTTCAAACTTAGTTATTAACCCGGGTCGCCGGAAAAAAAAGAATAAATGTTACTCAATATAAAAAATTTACATGTTTCCATTGATGGAAAAGAAATTATCAAAGGTTTAAATTTTAGTGTCAACAAAGGAGAGATTCATGCTATCATGGGGCCTAACGGTACCGGAAAAAGTACGCTGGCTGCCGCTATCACCGGACGTGAAGGCTATGAGATAACACAGGGTGAAATTATTTTTAAAGGGCAGGTTATTAACGACTGGTCCCCTGACAAAAGAGCCAACGAAGGCGTTTTCCTGAGTTTCCAGTATCCCATTGAAATTCCCGGTGTCAGCATGGCCAATTTCATGCGTACGGCATTAAACGCCAGACGGGAGTACCTTGGTCACCCGCTTATCTCTGCCGGAGAATTTCTGAAAAAAATGGAAGAGAAAAAAAAACTGGTACAAATTCAGTCAAAACTCACTAATCGCTCGGTGAATGAAGGTTTTTCCGGTGGCGAAAAGAAAAAGAATGAAATCTTCCAAATGGCCATGCTCGAACCGGAACTGGCTATCCTTGATGAAACCGACTCAGGTCTTGACATTGATGCGTTAAAGGTGGTGGCCAATGGTGTAAACCAATTGAAATCCGACGAAAACGCTTTTATTGTTATTACCCATTACCAGCGTTTGCTGGAATATATCGTTCCTGATTTTGTGCATGTTATGTATGATGGGCAGATTGTGAAATCGGGAGGAAAAGGACTGGCGCTTGAATTGGAAGAGCGGGGCTACGAATGGATTAAAGAGCAATGTGACAATTAAGCCGGGATGTTATGGAAAAAATAAAAAGAACAGTCTATCCGCTGGAGGAAATTCTTGTCCGGCATTTCTCAGACCATTTTGAAAGGTTAAGTCGCTACGATATTCCAAAGGTAACCCGGATGCGCAGGGAAGCCATGGACTTTTTTAAGCAAAACGGCTTTCCCCAAAACAAGATGGAAAAGTGGCGTAATACGGATATGGAAGGAATTTATGAAGAAGAACTGGCGGTTTTTGACCGGGAAATTCCCTTTGAGAAAGTATTGAGCGAAATTTTTCTTTGCGAAGTACATGGTTTCGAGACCCGTGTTCTCTCGGTACTGAACGGCAATTTTTACAGCCCCGAAGAATTGAAACTAACCGTTGACGAAGACGGCGTAATTGTAGGCAGTCTGGCCAAAGCACAGCAGGAATATCCCGAACTTATTGAAAAGTATTACGGCGAAGTTATGCAGCAGGAAGATGGTCTTAAGGCTTTAAATACCGCCTTGGCATCTGATGGCGTTTTTATCTATGTGCCTGACAATGTTGAAGTAAAGAACACCATTCAGCTGATAAATATTTTAAATCAGCCCAATCTCGTGATTCATGTCCGTAACCTGATTGTGTTAGGTAAAAACGCTAAACTTACTTTTTTGCATTGCGATGATTCGGTAAACCATCATGCCGGATTTATCAACAAAGTGAGTGAGATTTATCTTGACGAAAATGCTGAGCTGGAACTTTATCAACTTCAGAATATGAATGACGAAACGGCCCTGCTGAACCAGACTGCCATCCATCAGTCTGCCAACAGCCGGCTGAAAGTCAATGTGCTCTCACTCAACGGCGGACTGATTCGAAATGAAATTACCGACCTGATGAACGGCGAAGAGGCATGGTCTGATATTCGCGGGTTATACCTTATGGATCAGAAGCAACATATTGACAACCAGGTTTTTGTTTACCACAATATGCCGCATTGCGACAGCAATCAACTTTTTAAAGGGATTTTGGATAATGAAGCTACGGGTGTTTTCAACGGCTATATTTATGTGGCGAGAGGTGCGCAGCAAACCAATGCTTTCCAGAGAAACAGCAATATTTTGCTGACCAAAACAGCCCATGTGGATACCATGCCGCATTTGGAAATTTATGCCGATGATGTGAAGTGTAGTCATGGGGCTTCGGTAGGGCAATTAGATAATGAAGCTTTGTTTTACCTCATGCAGCGCGGCATTCCCTTTGACGATGCCCGCATGTTGCTTTTATATGCTTTCGCCGATGCCATCATCAAAGATATTTCTATCGAAGCGCTGCGTATCAGCATTGAAGATATGGTAAAACGCCGTTTGCGGGGCAATTTGTCTATCTGCGACCGGTGTGTGCTGCATTGCAGCAACCCTGAAACACCCGTTATATTTGACATCGATTTAAGCAAAATTTAACATCATGGATATTAACAAAATAAGAAAAGATTTTCCTATTCTTAACCAAAAAGTCAATGGGAACCCATTGGTTTATCTTGACAATGCGGCAACTACTCAGAAACCGCTCGCTGTTATTCAAAGAATTTCAGATTATTATCTAAAGGAGAACAGCAACGTCCATCGCGGGGTACATCACCTTAGCCAGGTGGCTACGGAGGCCTACGAAAATGCCCGCCGTTTTGTTGCTGATTTTATCCATGCGGAAGAGAGCAAAGAGATTATTTTTACGCGTGGCACCACCGAATCCATCAATCTGCTTGCTACCGTTTTTATTCCTTTTCTCCAGGCCGGTGATGAAATTGTGGTTTCGGGCATGGAACATCATTCCAATATGGTTCCCTGGCAGCAGCTGTGTGAGAAAAACAAAGCGCGGTTAAAAGTTCTTCCGGTAGCTCCGATTGGCACGCTCAATTTGGATGCTCTGAAGGAACTGTTGACGCCACAAGTTAAATTGCTGGCGGTTACCCATCTCTCCAATGTGTTGGGAACCGTTAATCCGGTAAAAGAAATTGTACGTATTGCCCACGAAAAAGGGGTGCCGGTACTGCTGGATGGCGCCCAGGGCATTGCGCATACTCAGGTGGATGTACAGGATTTGGGGGTTGATTTCTATGCGTTTTCCGGACATAAAATTTATGCGCCCATGGGCATTGGCGTATTATACGGACGCTCTGCCTGGCTCCGGAGATTACCTCCCTATCAGTTTGGTGGTGAGATGATTGATCAGGTGAGTTTCGAGAAGACCACTTTCAACGAACTGCCTTACAAATACGAAGCCGGAACACCCAACGTTGCCGGTGCTTTGGGACTGGAAGCCGCTTTGCGTTATGTGAATGAAACCGGATTGGAAAACATTCTAAAGCACGAAGACGCCCTGTTACACTACGCTACGAAGAAACTGGAGAATATTGATGGCATGCGTATTATTGGCCAGGCCAAAGACAAGGCAGCCGTCATCTCTTTTCTAATTCATGGCGTTCATCCTTTTGATTTGGGAACGTTGCTGGATCAAATGGGAATTGCTGTTCGAACCGGTCATCATTGCGCACAGCCGCTCATGGATTTTTACTGTATCCCCGGAACGGTAAGAGCTTCTTTCGGATTGTATAACACAAAAGAAGAAATCGATATTTTTGCAGAAGCGGTTGAAAAAGCCGTGAGCATGTTACGTTAACAAATTATGACAAAAGGCTTTAAATAATAGAAATATGAGTATTGCAGAAAAGGAACAAACAGTCATTGAAGAGTTTTCCCTGTTTGAAGACTGGATGGACAAATATTCTTATCTCATTGAGCTGGGGAAAGAACTTCCGCTTATTGATGAAAAATACAAGACAAACCAGTATGTAATTTCCGATTGCCAAAGCCGGGTATGGCTTCATGCCGAGTTGAAAGAGCATAAGATATTCTTTACTGCCGACAGCGATGCCGTGATTACAAAAGGCATTATCAGCTTGCTCATTCGTGTTTTGTCGGGACACCCTCCCAAAGAGATACTGGAAGCCAAACTGGATTTTCTTGAACAAATCGGTTTGAAAGAACATTTGTCGCCTACCCGTGCCAACGGCCTTTCGTCTATGGTGAAACAGATGATGCTGTATGCAAGGGCTTTTCAGATAAAGATGAACCAATAAAAATCGAGAAATGACGACTGAAGAAAAAAGAGTGCTGGAAGAGAAAATTGTCAATGTTCTAAAAAATATTTACGATCCGGAAATTCCGGTCAGTATTTATGAGCTCGGACTGATTTATGAGCATAAAGTGGATGATGATGGAAATGTGAAAGTGGTCATGACCCTCACGGCTCCCAACTGCCCCGTGGCCGATGTGATGCCCCAGCAGGTGAAAGAGGAGATTTCTTATCTCACCGGTGTGAAAAATGTAGAGGTGGAGATTACTTTCGACCCGCCCTGGGATCAGGATATGATTTCGGATGTGGCCAAACTGGAGTTAGGGCTGATGTAGGTTTCTTCCCAACTATCGTCAGAGTAACCGCCATTGAGACCATCCAAAAGGCAGAGAAAGGCAATATTATTACCATTTTTTCCGGATGAGGCAAGAATCATTTAAAAACAATGCTTTTCTATTGATATTCAGCGTGTTTGTATAACTTCGGGAAAACTATCCTGAAAAAATATTCCTAAACATTTGTCAGTTACAAAAAACTTTTACATTTGTCCCCATGATTATGGACAGTCGCAGCAACATTTGGTGGTTTATTCTTTCGATACTTATTTTGAATAGGGATTGACAGGGATTTTTGTAAAATGTTGTTATACTATACAGACTTCCCGCCAAAAACGGGAAGTTTTTTTTGCGTATAGAAAAAGGAAAAAGAGGTATAGAATTCAAAGGAAACTATTATGAGTGATAAGATTATTGTTTTTGACACCACCCTTCGGGATGGTGAACAGGTCCCCGGTTGTCAGCTGAATACCGTGGAAAAAATCGAGGTGGCCAGAGCCCTTGAATTATTGGGGGTCGATGTGATTGAGGCCGGGTTTCCCATCTCCAGTCCCGGCGACTTTCATTCGGTGGTCGAAATTTCAAAAGCCGTTACAAAACCGGTGATTTGCGGACTTACCCGTGCTGTGGAAAAAGATATTGACGTGGCCGCCGAAGCGCTTCAGTATGCCAAACGAAAACGCATTCACACAGGTATCGGCACTTCTCCTTATCACATCAAATATAAGCTGAATTCTACTCCTGATAAAATTGTGGAACGGGCGGTGGCAGCTGTAAAATATGCCAAAAAGTTTGTGGAAGATGTGGAGTTTTATGCCGAAGATGCCGGCCGCAGCGATAACGAATATCTGGCAAGAGTAGTCGAAGCTGTCATTGCTGCCGGCGCCACGGTGGTGAATATTCCGGATACTACCGGCTACTGCCTGCCGGACGAATTCGGAGAAAAAATCCGTTACCTGATGGAAAATGTCCCCAATATGCACAAAGCCATTCTTTCGACGCACTGCCATAACGATCTGGGTATGGCTACTGCCAATACCATCGAAGGCGTACTCAACGGCGCCCGGCAGGTGGAAGTAACCATGAATGGTATCGGTGAACGGGCCGGAAATACTTCGCTCGAAGAGGTGGTTATGATTTTGAAAAGCCACAAAGACCTTCCGGTTTATACCGATATTAACAGCAGGCAAATTCACAAAACAAGCCGGTTGGTTTCTTCCCTTATGAATATGCCCATTCAACCCAACAAAGCTATTGTGGGACGCAATGCTTTTGCCCATTCATCGGGGATTCATCAGGATGGCGTATTGAAAAACCGCGAAAATTACGAAATCATTAATCCTAAAGATGTTGGAATTAAAGAGTCGAGCATCCAGCTGACGGCACGGAGCGGCCGTGCGGCCCTGAAACACCGGCTGAATATCCTTGGTTATGATTTTGCAAAAAAAGAGATTGATAAAATTTATGACCGTTTTCTGGCTCTCGCCGATAAAAAGAAAGACATCAAAGATGATGATTTAAGAGCTTTGGTGGGAAAAACTTCCCGCGAAGACCGGGCGATAAAACTGGAACTTTTACAGGTGGTTTGCGGTAAATCTACTGTTCCTATGGCTACGGTACGGCTGAAAATAAACAATGAAATTCATTCGGCTACCGCTTCGGGTAACGGCCCCATTGATGCAGCGTTTACCGCTGTAAAACAGCTTGTTAAAAGAAAAGTTAACCTGGAGGAGTTTCTTATTCAGGCGATTACACGCGGAAGCGATGACCTTGGGAAAGTGCATGTTCAGGTCGAAAACCGGGGTAGATTATACTATGGATTTTCTGCCAGCACCGATATTATCACGGGAGCCGTAGAGGCTTTTGTGGATGCCATTTCAAAAATAATTTAACAATACTGTTGTTTTATGAAAGTAAAGACATTATTTGATAAAATCTGGGACAGCCATGTGGTTGATTCCATTAACGATGGGCCGGACGTGCTCTATATCGACCGGCAATATATTCATGAGGTAACCAGCCCACAGGCTTTTACAGGCTTAAGGAATAGAGGGATTCCTCTTTTCAGGCCGGAGAAAACGCTGGCTACAGCCGATCATAACATTCCTACGCTTCATCAGGAACTGCCTATCCGTGAGGAGCTTTCGCGGATACAGGTGCAAACGCTCACCGAAAATTGTAACGAATTCGGTGTGCAGCTTTACGGACTAAATCATCCTTACAATGGAATAGTCCATGTAATTGGAGCCGAACTTGGAATTACACAGCCGGGCATGACCATTGTTTGTGGCGACAGCCATACATCAACGCATGGCGCTTTTGGCAGTATTGCTTTTGGTATCGGTACCAGCGAGGTGGAGATGGTTTTTGCCAGTCAGTGCGTTCTGCAGCCCAAACCCAAAAAGATGCGTATCAACGTTGACGGTGGCTTAAACAAAGCTGTTTCTTCCAAAGATATCATTCTTTATATTATATCACAGATTTCTGCCAGCGGTGCAACTGGCTATTTTGTGGAGTTTGCCGGCAGCACCATCCGCAGCCTGAGCATGGAAGCACGCATGACCGTTTGCAATATGAGTATCGAAATGGGCGCACGCGGGGGACTCATTGCTCCCGACAAAACTACTTTTGACTATTTAAAAGGACGTGAGTTTGCACCAAAAGGAGCCGACTGGACCCGGGCGATGGGAAAATGGCAAATATTGAAAAGTGATCCCGATGCAATCTTCGATAAAGTGTTGTCTTTTCGTGCCGAAGACATCAAGCCAATGATAACCTACGGTACAAACCCGGGGATGGGCGCCCCCATTGATAGTTGCGTACCACAACTGGACGAGATTCCGGCGGAGCAACAGGAATCTTTTACAAAAGCGCTAAGATATATGGATTTTGAGCCTGGAACAAAGTTGGAAGGACATCCCGTTGATTATGTTTTTCTGGGAAGTTGTACCAACGGGCGCATTGAAGACATCAGAGCTTTTGCATCGCTGGTAAAAGGGAAGAAGAAAGCGGAAAATGTTACGGCCTGGATTGTCCCCGGTTCAAGGCAGGTGGAGCAACAGGTGCGCGAAGAAGGGTTGGCTGCTGTTTTGGAAGAGGCCGGGTTTGAGCTGAGGCAGCCGGGATGTTCGGCATGCCTTGCCATGAACGATGACAAAATCCCGGCAGGAAAATATGCTGTTTCCACATCCAACCGGAATTTTGAAGGCCGGCAGGGCCCCGGAGCCCGCACTCTGCTTGCCGGGCCGCTTACCGCTGCTGCGGCAGCCATTACCGGAAGGATTACAAATCCGGCCGATCTATTGTAACGTTTTTTAACTAAAATTTAAACATTATGTCTATCGAAAAATTTCACATACCGGAATCCTCCTGCATCCCCCTTCCGGGAGAAAATATAGATACTGACCAGATTATTCCTGCCCGGTTTTTAAAAGCCACTTCCCGTGAGGGCTTTGGAGAAAACCTTTTCCGCGACTGGCGTTTTCATAAAGACAACAGTCCGGTGAAAGACTTTGTCCTGAACAACCCGGAATATTCGGGGAAGATACTGGTAGCCGGAAAAAATTTCGGGAGCGGATCCAGTCGCGAACACGCTGCCTGGGCTCTTTTTGATTATGGCTTCCGGGTAATAGTTTCCAGCTTTTTTGCTGATATTTTTAAAAACAATGCCATGAACAACGGATTGCTTCCTGTACAGGTCTCCGAATCCTTTTTGAGAAATATTTTTAAAGAAATTGAAAAAGAGGCTACTGCTAAAGTGCAGGTAAATCTGGAAAAACAGGAAATTAAAATATTGATCACCGGTGAAACCCAACGATTTGACATTAATCCCTATAAAAAGTCATGCCTGCTCAACGGCTATGATGATATTGATTTCCTGTTGAGCCAAAAGGAAAACATCGTTGCATACGAACAAAACCAACGGTTATGAAAATTGAAATAATGGATACTACCCTGCGCGACGGGGAACAAACTCAGGGGATATCTTTCTCTCCAAAAGAAAAACTGCAATTAACTAAATTTTTGCTGACCGAATTGGGTGTTGATCGGGTTGAAATGGCTTCTGCCAGGGTTTCAGAAGGTGAATTTGAGGCTGCCAGGATAATTGCCCGGTGGGCCGGAGAAAATGAGGCTTTAAGTAAAATTGAAGTGTTGGGGCTAATTGACGGTGGTGATTCTCTCCGCTGGATTCAGGATGCCGGACTGAAAGTGGTAAACCTCTTAAGCAAAGGTTCTCTCCGGCATTTGGAAAAGCAACTTCGGAAAAGTCCCGAACAGCATGCCGAAGAAATTAAAAGAGAGGTGGCACTGGCCGGGAAAACGGGTATCTCGGTTAACTTATATCTCGAAGACTGGTCAAACGGCATGCTACTTTCCCCCGATTATGTCTATTTTATGATTACTGCACTAAAGGATGAAAATATTAAAAGGTTTATGCTTCCCGACACGCTCGGTATATTAAACCCGGATCAAACCTATCTGCTTTGCAAAAAAATGATCGATGCCTATCCGAAACTACATTTTGATTTTCATGCACATAACGACTATGACCTGGCGATTGCCAATGTGCTTGCTGCCGTTAAGGCGGGAGTAAAAGGTATTCATACAACCGTAAACGGCCTGGGCGAAAGAGCCGGAAATGCCCCGTTGTCCAGCGTTGTCGGAATCCTCCACGATCATTTAAAGATAAAAACCAATATTGTGGAGACAGGTATAAATAAAGCCAGCCAGCTTGTAGAACGATTTTCAGGTATTAGGACGCCCGTGAACAAGCCCATCGTAGGAGAAAATGTTTTTACCCAGACTTCCGGTATTCATGCCGATGGCGACAGCAAGGATAATCTATATTATAACGACTTGCTTCCGGTACGTTTTGGTCGTGTAAGGAAATATGCACTGGGAAAATTGTCGGGGAAGGCCAGTATTAAAAAAAATCTTGAAACACTGGGATTTCATCTGGATTTGGAATCCTTAAAACAGGTTACAAAAAAAATTATTGAACTGGGGGATAAAAAAGAAAGCATAACCCTGGACGACCTTCCTTATATCATTGCCGATGTGCTGGACAAAGGCCCGGTTAATAATCGTATTTTCATTAATAACTACGCGCTGTCTCTTTCTCAGGGAATGCAGCCTGTTGCCAGCATTCAGGTAGAGATTGATAATAAATTGTATGAGGGCTCTTCCATTGGAGGCGGTCAGTATGAAGCTTTTATGAAAGCGTTGTGGAAAATATACGATAGCATTGGAAAAGAAAAGCCGGTATTAACTGATTACCGGGTGGCCATCCCTCCGGGGGGAAAAACCGATGCTTTGGTAGAAACCATTATCACCTGGCATTTTAAAAACCAATCTTTTACTACAAAGGGATTGGATGTGGATCAAACAGTAGCAGCTATAAAAGCTACCGAGAAGATGTTGAATATTATTGAACTGAAAGAACAAATATCTGAGCAGGCATAACGATTTACGGAACAAATCAGGAAATAAAATTGAAGTGAAATGAAAATGAAAATTGCAGTTTTACCGGGCGATGGAATCGGCCCGGAAATTATAGAACAGGGAATCAAAGTTTGCCGCGCCATCGGTGAAAAATTTCATCATAAGTTAGAATTCAACTATGGCCTGGTGGGCGCTTCCGCTATTGATGAAGGGGGGAATCCTTTCCCTGACGAGACTTTTGAGCTGTGTAAAAGTGCTGATGCAGTGCTTTTTGGCGCCATCGGCGATCCGAAATATGACAATGATCCGAAAGCTAAAGTCAGGCCTGAGCAGGGTTTACTCGCTATGCGAAAGAGGTTGGGACTGTTTGCCAATGTACGACCGGTAACCACATTTCCCTCTCTGATAGACAAATCTCCCATTCGGCGTGATTTGGTGGAAGGGGTTGATTTTGTGGTGGTGCGCGAACTCACCGGGGGTATCTATTTTGGCAAACCTCAGGGACGCTCCGAAGACGGGAACACCGCCTACGACTCTTCTGTTTACCATCGTTATGAAATTGAACGCATTGTGCGCCTTGCCTGTGATTATGCCATGCAACGAGACAAAAGAGTAACCGTTGTTGATAAGGCCAACGTACTTGCCACCTCCAGGTTGTGGCGCGAAGTGGCAGGCGAAATTGCGCTTGAGTTTCCCGACGTGAAAATGGATTTTCTTTTTGTGGACAATGCTGCCATGCAGTTGATTCAATGGCCGCGAAAGTTTGATGTGATAGTTACGGAAAATATGTTTGGCGATATCCTTACCGATGAAGCCAGTGTGATTACCGGATCGCTGGGGCTGCTGCCTTCGGCTTCCATCGGACAATTAACTTCTGTTTTTGAACCTATCCACGGTTCCTATCCGCAGGCCAAAGGAAAAAATATTGCTAATCCGGTGGGAACCATCCTTTCGGCAGCCATGATGTTTGAATATGCCTTTAAATTAATGGATGAAGCCGGTTTGATTCGGGAAGCAGTGGAGAAATCCCTGACGGGGAATTTTGTTACCGAAGATATTGACCCGGCAAATCCCCGTTCTACTTCCGATGTTGGCGACCGGATTGCAGATTACATTTTAGAAAAAGGCTAAAATCCAAAGTGAAAAATGAAGAGTGAAAAAACATTGGAGCACCGTTGATAACAACAGTTTGACGCCCGCAGGGCAACTGACTACCGGAAGTTTTTAGCCTTTTAACACTTTTCTCAGGTTCGATTATCTTTGTCAGAAACAAAACGCTATGGAATTTTACAAACTCATTCAAACCCGCGAAACCATCAGAAGTTACGACCCGGACAGAAAAATTGATGAAGATGTTTTAAACCGGATTCTCGAAGCAGGCAGGATAGCCCCTTCAGCCGCCAACCGCCAGCCCTGGATGTTTGTTTTGGTGTCATCCGAAAATAAACTGAAAGAAGTTAAGGCAAGTTATCCGCGTGAGTGGCTCCGGAATGCACCTCACATTTTGGCGGTCGTCGGCGACAAAACCAAATCTTGGATTAGACCTTACGATGGATATAATTCCATAGAAACCGACCTGGCCATTGCCATGGACCACATGATACTTGCTGCTGAAAATGAAGGAGTAGCCACCTGCTGGATTGCGGCTTTCGATTATCAGAAGCTTGCAAAAGCTATCGGGCTAAACGAAAACGAAGTGGTTTATTGCATCACCCCGTTGGGTTATCCACCCAAAGACTTCCAAAAACACAGGAATAAAAAGCGGAAACCTCTTGAAGAAATTGTAAAACGTATTTGAACAACACCCACGTTAATAATCCCCGGCCAGGCGGGGATTGAGCGTCGTTTCTAATCTCTTTGGGGTTAGTTCCCCGCAGCTTGCTGCGAGTTAAAAACTTATTCCTTAGGGATACCCCGACTGCTTGCAGCGGGGTAGTTCATTATTTACAAAATAATTCTCAAAAGACGAGAGCGCCAAAGACACACAGGCCTTTGGCGCTCGTTTCTTTCGAAATAGCAAAGGGTTATTTGTCTTTACCGTTTCCGAAAACCAGAATTTCATTGGCCACCACTTCGGTGATATAATGTTTGTTGCCCTCTTTGTCATCGTACGAGCGGTTTACCAGTTTCCCCTGGATGGCGGCTTCTTTGCCTTTGTTCAGGAGCTTTTCTGCGAGTTCGGCGGTTTTTCCCCAGGCCACGATGTTATGCCATTGGGTTTCGGTTACGCGTTTGCCTTCGCTGTCGTTGTAATAATCGTTAGTAGCGAGGGAGAAACGAGCCATGCGGCGGTTTTCACCAAAAGTTTTCATTTCAGGGTCGTTGCCGAGGTGTCCGATCAGGTTTACTGAATTTCTTAAAGTTGTCATGATAGTAAAAATTTAAATGATAAATAAATAAGTTAATTTGTCTCTGCCTGCATGTGCCGAAAGAATTTCTTCTTTGCTGTTTGCGACAGGATGTTTAAGAACGACAGGGCAAAAGTATATCGGGTAGGGCGGGCTATTCGGTTAATAACCGGTTACTTCCGTTTAACATTCGTTTGTAGTCGGTTGTAAATGGATATATATTTGAAGTTTAGAGAATTATAAGATATTGGGAGAATGTGAAAAAATTATGAAATGGTTTTATAGTTTGTTGAACTAAACCTCTATTTCGGGAGGTAGCCCAGCCAACTCATAGTATTTATGTATAAGCTCATTTTAAACTTTAAATTAATCTGATATGAGCGAAGTTACGTATTATTCCCGTGCTTGTTACAAAATATTTGGATTTCAGCTAAATAATATTTTGAGATGTTGGGATGATTATCTTCTCATATTAAGACGGAATCTTTATCGCTGAAAAAGTATTGAAATATCATTGCCGGATTGAGTTCCCCTCCAATTGGAGGGGAAAGTAACGGCATCAATTAAAAACCCACCTGCCTGTGCTATGTACACCAAATGGCAAAACTGGCTTTGAAATTACACCTGTTTTCAGTGGCACAATATGCCCGGAATATCTACTTCTTTTCCCATTACTAAAATGCTTTAAACTTATCGCCCATATAGTGTTTTAGATTCCATTTTTTGGTGGTGTCTAAAGCACGTTCAAGTACAATTAATTTTTGGTCTGTATTGGTCTTGAAATACTCTACGGTTTCATCTGCTATAATGACGTCCAAACAGATTAAAGTTTCTTTGTCTCCGTCTGTGGCAAACAGGATTTCGTTCTTTTTAAATTCTTCTTGTTTGGTTAAAGTGTAATTGAGTTTAAAACCGTTTTTGATTAAAATTTCGGTAATCAGTTCATCGCGGTTGAAAGCGGAAACCAACTGAGCTTCTTTGTCTTTGATATATTTTTTGAGCAATTCGATATTTTCTTCTTCTGTTTTTTCCGGGTCGGGGGCAAACTCTACTCTTGGAAAGTTAGATTTTACCAGTTTAAAAACCTTGAAACCCAAACCACTCTTTCCGTATTTTTGGGATTGTTCAGCTACCATATCAAAAGGCAATTCTTCTTTTTTCCTATCTTCCTTTGCTCGTATCTCTTTTTGTATTTTTTCAATTACCCGTTTGTTGCGTTCAATGGTGATATCGCTTATTTTTTTGTAGCCTGCTTTGCAGGCTTCGCTTTTTTCGTCTGTGGTTTCGGGTAATTGCACGAGAATGTATTTTCTGTTTCCGCCATCTTTTTGGTTGAGTTCGGTTACTGCTTGACCCGTTGTTCCTGATCCTGCAAAGAAATCCAATACGATTAACTCTTCATCTCGTAAAGATGCAAATAGCTTAATTAATAGTTTTTTAGGTTTTGGGTATTCAAGAAGTAATTCATTATCAAATAGATTCCTCAATTCTTGCGCGCCATCCTCATTTGATCCCCATCCATCACTAAACAAATTATTAATATTAACATTTTTGAATGACTCATCTTCATTAGATCCAACTCTTGGTAAAAAGTCTTTTAATGTTTTTTCTCTTTCGTCATCTACTATTCTTCTTATATA
>BTTE01000027.1:0-33732 GCA_036244975.1 bacterium
CCTGCGGTATATATTCGTTATACCATTTCTACCCCCAAACCCCTAAGACTTTATTTGTTCTCTTCGGAGGTTTTTTCGGTTTTATCATCCTTTTGAGCGGGATCTTCGTTGATGCCCTCTTTAAATTCTTTTACTCCTTTACCGATACCTCGCATCAATTCGGGAATCTTCCGTCCGCCAAAAAGAAGAACAATAGCCAAAACAATGAGAATAATTTCCGGTGTGCCGATCCATCCTGCCTGCTGTAAAAAAAATGTGTTCATGATAGTCTTGTTATTTTATTTTTCCAAAGGACAAAAGTACGCAAAACATCCTTTCTGCGGAAGAATAATAATTTGTTATTAAGCCATTATTTATAGCAAACAAGAGTTAAAAGTTTGTATGATTCCTTTTGGGGATCTTTTTAAACCAAAACGAAAGAAAGATAAACCGCTGCTGCTATGGAGGCAACCACAATAATTATGGTGATGCTTCTTGATATCTTGTCTTTCTCCGGATTATAATTCCAGTTGCTTTGCCACATTTAATAAAAATTTTAGTGCAAATTACGGTAATTTATCCAAACGGTATCCGTTTTTGAATGCTACCACAAAAGCATCGCTTACCCCGAAACGACTTCGTAATATATCGCGGCGGGTACGTGCCTGTTCATAAGTCTGGTAAGAACCAATGGTATAGATATAATACCCATTGTGCTTATCTCCCCTGATTTCGTTTTGCGATAAGCCGTATTTTCTGCTAAGCAAGGCGATGGAAACGGGATGTCCGTATTTCGCCCGGATTTGTACCCTGTATTCGAGAATGGGCCTTGGGGGTGGCGTTGTTGCATGTGTTTGAGAAATTTGTTTCTGTGGTTTCTGTACCGGTGCCAACTGCTTTTCTGTCCGCACCTCCGTTTTTGCAGCGTTTGATGTTGCCGGAGGCATCAGCGGCTGCATTTCAACCGTAACGGGTTTTTTAGATTTTCCCGATTTCTGTCTTGCGGGGGAGACCTCTCGTATATTTTGATGCGTAGCAGGAGTTCCCCGAACAGATTTTATCTTTCTTCTTCCGAATTTATAGGACAGACCCAGAGAAGTGTAGTTGTAAACATCATATTTAAAATTCTTTACCCATCCATCCATTTCATCCGAATTCATAATGCGGTTGGCCGTTTCAAAATTAATGATCAATCGGTTGCTAAGCCGGAAGTTTACTCCAATGCCGCCCGTAAGAATACCTTCGAGTGTACGCCCTTTTATTCCTGATCCGCTTCCGAAACCGATATATCCGATTTTTGTCCCTGTGGAGAGGTTGTAAAAAGTCGAATTATAATTTGTAATGCCTACACCAACCAGCAGGTAGGCATTGACAAGACGATCCAACCGCTTTTTGCCAAACAGATTATTCAAATCGATGGTGGTGTTCAGATTGAATTCAATATAATCACCTTCAAAATAACGATCTAATGATCGTTTGGTGCCAGCCAACTGTCCGTATAGTGCCTGTCCGCGTAAGCCGAAAACCGGTGTAAACTGATAATCGACAATTAGTCCGCCCCCGAGTCGCCACTCGTTGTTGTTCTTGTTCAGTGGTACAATGGGGTTTTCTTTGATATCGCCAAAAAAAAGACTGGTTCCGCTATTAATGCTGACTTGCCAGTAAGGGGTAAAACCTTTAGGGACTATTTCTTGTGCCTGTAAAGAGATAACCGGAAACAATATAACGATTAGTAAAAAAAGTTTGCAGCGGTATCTGTTTTTCATAATCATAGCCTTCATTATTTGAAAAAATAGCTCTGGTACAACGGAAGTTTAAAAATAAAAAAATAAAGAGGGTACAGAAATTGCCCGGTTGAGAAGATATTAACAATGAATTGTTATTTGATTTTCTCATTTTTTTCTTTCAAAAGAAGAAACGCAAAGAGAAAGAAAAACCGTTTATTAAAAATTTTTACTACCGAAATGGTTTATAGTTAAACTAATCCTGATTTATATGTAAAAAGCCAATGTATTCTGATATTCCCGATAGCCACAGGGATAAATACTGATTTTCAATGCTTATTCTTGTTTTCCCCTTTTCTGCCGGACTAACATCTCATATCCCACATCCCCACATCCTACAGCTTCTCAAGCCATTGTTCAATTTTTTCCACCTGAACGGCTGGAATGTTAAGCTTGTTTTTTTTGCGGTAACCGTTGAGCTTTTGCTGAATAGCGGTGGCTTTCATGCCGGTTAGGTCTTCGGGTTTGGAAAATCCGGCTTTGATTATATGTTCTGCCCAGTCAACATCAACCCCTGCAGCCACAAAATCTTCGGGCCCGTATGTTTTGACCGGTTTTTCAGGCCGCATTTGCGGAAAGAGCAACACCTCCTGAATGGAAGGCTGGTTGGTCAAAAGCATTACCAGCCGGTCGATGCCGATGCCCATGCCCGAGGTAGGCGGCATGCCGTATTCCAGCGCCCGCAGGAAATCGTAATCGATATACATGGCTTCGTTGTCACCTTTCTCAGCGAGACGCGCCTGTTCCTCAAAACGCAACCGCTGGTCAATAGGGTCGTTCAGCTCGGTGTAAGCGTTGGCCAGCTCTTTGCCGTTAACCATCAGCTCAAAACGCTCCGTCAGCTCCGGATTGTCGCGATGTCTTTTGCACAACGGCGACATCTCCACCGGATAATCGGTAATAAAAACGGGCTGAATATAATTGGGTTCGCATTTTTCGCCGAAAATTTCATCGATTAATTTGCCTTTTCCCATGGAGGGATCAGTTTCGATATCTAATTTTTTGCACACTATGTGTAACTCCGTTTCATTCATGCCGCTTACATCGATGCCCGTGTTTTCTTTAATGGCATCGAGGATGCTAATGCGTTTGAAAGGCGCTTTGAAGTCGATGATGTTTTCGCCAACCTGAAAGCTGGTAGTACCGTGCAGGTCGCGGACAATTTTCTCCACCATGGTTTCCGTCGTCTCCATCATCCACAGATAATCTTTGTAAGCCACATACACCTCCATCTGTGTAAACTCCGGATTGTGGAAACGATCCATCCCCTCGTTACGGAAGTCTTTGGCAAATTCAAAAACCCCTTCGTATCCGCCTACAATCAGCCGTTTCAGATAAAGTTCATTGGCAACACGCAAATACAACGGAATGTCCAGCGCATTGTGATGCGTAATAAACGGACGTGCGGCTGCACCACCAGGAATGGGCTGAAGAACAGGCGTTTCTACTTCGAGATAACCCTTTCCGTTCAGAAATTCGCGCATGGAACGAAGCACCTGCGCCCGTTTCACAAAAATGTCGCGCACCCGCTCATTAACAACCAAATCCACATAGCGCTGACGATAACGCTGGTCGGGGTCAGTAAAAGCATCGAAAACTTTGCCATCTTTTTCTTTTACAATGGGCAGTGGGCGCAGCGACTTGGCCAGCACTGTAAATTCGGTAACATGCACCGTGATTTCGCCCATTTTTGTAGTGAAGACAAAACCTTTCACCCCGATAAAATCGCCAATATCCAGCAGCCGTTTGAATACGGTATTGTACATGGTTTTGTCCTCACCCGGGCAGACGTCATCGCGTTTAAAATAGAGCTGAATACGCCCGGTCGAGTCCATAAGCCCGGCAAAAGAGGCTGCTCCCATAATCCGCCGGCTCATAATGCGGCCTGCCATACTCACCTCCCGGAAAAGGCTGTTGTCTTTTGGAAACTGCTCCAAAACATCTTTTGCATAGGCATTAACCTTATACGCTGCCTGCGGGTAAGGGTTGATGCCTAACTTCTTCAATTCGTCCAAAGCGTTGCGCCTGACAAGCTCCTGTTCGCTCAACTGCTGCATTGATTTTCTGTTTATAAATTTTTGCAAAGATAGAATTTACAAGGCTAATGGCAAAAGTAAAAAGCTTGGTGTTACTGGTATGGAAGTTGGTGGCCATCAAGGCAACCTTCCCGGAAGGTGTTTTTATTGATAGGTTTTTGGGTGAACTGCTCCTGTTGCTACACGCAAACCGTTCATGGCCAGGGCTTTCATCTCATCTTCTCCGGGATAAACATGAACCGGAGCTATCCGGTGAACATAGGATATGATCTGATCGACAAAATATTTGTCATTGGCAATGCCACCGGTAATTAAAATTCCATCAATTTCATATTTCAGAACAGCCCCCATTGCTCCCACTTCTTTAGCTACCTGGTAGGCCATGGCATCATAGGTCATTTTTGCTTTCACATCTCCTTTGGATGCCCGTTGCTCTACCTCGTACGCACTATTGGTTCCTAAATAAGCCACCAGGCCACCTTTGCCTTTAATCATCTTCTCCACCTGTGGCAGTGTGTATTTCCCGCTAAAGCATAGCCGGGTTAGATCGCCTACCGGTAAGCTGCCTGTACGTTCCGGAGAAAAGGGGCCATCGCCATCCAGCCCCTGATTTACATCTACTACCCGGCCTTTTTTATGTGCCCCCACGGTAATACCTCCGCCCAAATGAACGACTATAAGGTTTAAGTCATCATATTTACGCATGATCGATTTGGCATGCTGGCGCGCAACAGCCTTTTGATTTAAGGCATGAAAAACGGATCGTCTTGGTAACAACGGATGTCCTGAAAAACGTGCCAGATCATTTAGCTCGTCCACCACTACAGGATTTGTGATGTACGATTTTGCATTGGGGAGCGAACGGGCAATGTCAAAAGCAATCAGTCCGCCGAGGTTGCTGGCATGTTCGCCGTATTTGCACGAGCGCAGGTCATTCAGCATTTTTTGATTTACCTCAAAAACACCCGATTCCACCGGCTTGAGCAATCCCCCCCGGCCCATAACTACTCTGATTAAATCCAGGCGGATATCGGCGGATTTCAGTTCGTCGAGAATCAACTGCTTACGGAATTTAAATTGCTCTGTGATAATTTTGAAAGGAGCCAGCTTTTCAGCCTCGCCTGAGGCGAGGCGAATGGTTTGGATAAAAACAGGACTGGTCCCGATATACACCGCAATTTTTGTGGTGGTTGATCCCGGATTAATGGCCAATATCCTGATTTCTTCATTCATAAGCCGGAGAGTTAGCGTGCTTTATTTCGGGCGGCAAAAATACAATTATTTTGCTGAAATGGCAGCCAAAGCAATGGAATACAATTTAGTTTTTATGCTGTCGCCACGTGAAGAAAGTACCGCCGGCACTTTGGCGCCGACAACGATGGCTCCCTGTTCGCTGTTAGCCAGTTTGGTATTGGCTTTGTAAAAAATATTGCCTGATTCAATATTGGGAAATACCAAACAATCGGCATCGCCTGCTACTTCATTTTTCAAATTTTTAATTTCCGCACTTTCTTTATCAATAGCCACATCTAATGCCAGCGGACCTTCTACCAGCGCTTTTTCAATTTGACCACGGTCAGCCATTTTTGAAAGCAGGGCAGCATCCACACAGGCAGGCATTTTGGGCATAACCTGTTCGGTAGCCGCCAGCACGGCTACCTTGGGTCGTTTGTTTCCCAGTGCGTGCGATACTTCAATAAGATAATTTGTAATAGCGATTTTTTCCTTTAATTCGGGTAATGGAATAATGGCTACATCTCCCATAATCAATAATTTGTGATAGTTGGGAGTTTCCATTACCGTTACATGACTCAAAATAGAACCGGGGACCATCAGTCCGCTTTCCTTGTTCAGAATGGCCCGCATATATTTGTCAGTACTCACCAGGCCTTTCATCAGCATCTCGCCTTTGCCTTCGTTTATTAAAGATACCGCTTTGCGGGCTGCAGCCATTTCTTCTTCTTCATGTACAATCTCAAATTTTCGAATATTAATATTTTCTTTGGAACAAACTGTTTTTATCAGTTCCCTGTTTCCTACTAAAGTAGCTTCAACAATACCCATATCTACCGCTTTACTTACCGCACTTATGCTGTGTATGTCATTGGCAAAAGCCACCACCAGTCTTTTGCTTTTCCGCGCTTTTAGCACGGTAAATAAGTCGTCAAGTTTTTTAATCATTTTGTTTGTATTTGTCCATGTGAATCATTTCACAAAAATAAGATAATTTCTGTTTTATTCTGAATTATTTTTTCTTCCGGTTAAAGATATTTTTATTTTTAACTTAAAAAGACAATGAAATTTATTTTATACGAGGATAGGAGCGATAGTCCGGTGTGGTTTGTGTGGGGCAGTGGGAGAGAAACAGCCGTCCAAAGTATCATTTTTGTCAGACAGAATACCGGATGGTATTTTCCGGGATTGTTTAGCGGGAATTTCCGCTTCCTGCCTTTAGTAGGGAGCCGGAACAGTTCTGTGGCTTAACTTATTGTGATTGCAGGTATAAGAGTAAAAGTAAAAAGATCTTTCCAAAACCTGTAACTGTCTTCAATGAGTTTCCCTATTTATTTTTTTTAAATTTCTTTTTAATATTTATGCAAGCCGTATAAAGTACAGGAGATTACGAAAGTTTCTTCTCTAAACAGGAGTCTTTCTTTTTACTCTTTATACCAATAAATATAGAGATACAGACTTCTTTTCAATTAAAATTGATATAATTCACATGTCGTTAAGATACTTATTAATTTCAAACAAAATGTAAGAATATTTTTAAACAAGCAGAAAGAGTGCCATTAATTATTGATAAAATCGCATAAAAATATTTATACCTTCACGTGAAACCTCCTAATAAATTTCTTTAAAATTTGTCATAAAGGTTTGTTAAAAATATCCTTTTTAATCTTTTTCGCTTATTTACAATTACTTAGGGTTTATTGTTATAATAATAGCAGATTAATTTAGAAAAATTATAAACAAGTCTTTATTTAACTTTAGACCACTCATTTAATACGATATTCTTTCAATTATAAAAGACCTTATGTGACTTTTGTCACATATAGACCCATAAAGGCAAAATATCTTTAAATTATATTTCGATAAGAAAATAAAAATCAGACTAATAATTTTCAATAAATAATTAATTTTTATCATGGAAAAGAACAATAATAATGATAAAGAGCTTTCGAGGCGTAATTTTTTTAAAGCGGCCACTGTTGGTATCGGAACCGCCATTACATTTTTGTTAGGATATCCTTTAATTAATTCTATAGTGAGTACAGGGAAAGTTTTTGTCAATAAGACATACTCAAGGCTGGTATCGGTCAAAAACATTCCTGATTCTTTCGTCCCGGTTAAAAGACCATCTAGATTTAATTTTACAAAGGTGGAACAGGATGCATATATTAAAACCAATAAACAGGAAGATGTATGGGTGGTAAAAAAATCGAATGATAAGTTAACTACCTTTTCTCCCATCTGCCCCCACCTGGGCTGCCGGTACAACTGGGATCAGGAAAAGAAATTATTTATTTGCCCCTGTCATAACAGCATTTTTACGATTGAAGGAAAGTATGTCTCCGGTCCGGCGCTAAGAGGGTTGGATACCTTGCCCACTAAAGTCGAAAGTGATGATATGTTATACGTATTATACGAACGGTTTGAAGTGGGAATACCTCAAAAGATAATAATTGGATATTAAATAAATATTTGAAATTAACAAAATGAAATCTAAAATTTACAATTGGATAAATGACAGAATCTCTCTCGAAGGCATGATGAATTCTGCTTTTGACGAAAAAATTCCCGGAGGATCCAGCTTTTTTTTCACGCTGGGAAGCGCTACATTATTTGTATTCGCATTACAGGTAATTACAGGGGTGTGGCAGCTATTTTATTATGTGCCTACCGTAGATCATGCTTATGATAGTTTAAGTTATCTCCGCATATTTGTTCCTTATGGATGGTTGATACAAGGTATTCATTATTGGGGAGCTAACCTTATGGCCATATTGATAGCATTACATATGATTCGTGTTTTTATATGGGGAGCTTATAAAAAACCCCGTGAACTCACCTGGCTTATTGGGATTGTGTTACTATTATTAACAGTCGGTTTAATTTTTACCGGCGCAACATTGCCTTGGGATGAGAGAGGATATTGGGCGGCCGAAGTGGGCACCGGTCTGGCGGGTACAATACCTTTTATCGGCCATTTTCTGGTTAATTTCTTAAGAGGCGGAAGTGCAATGGGCCAATTAACCCTTTCCAGATTTTTCGCATTCCATGTTGCCATTCTTCCCGGGATTACCCTTTTACTTGTTGCATTCCATCTTATGGCTTTCAGGAAGTTTGGCAGTGTAGGCCCCTGGAATGAATCAAAGCGAACAAAGATAGAAAATTTTTGGCCCGGCCAGGTTGCCAAGGATCTGATGGTAAGCGGATTAATCCTTTTAATATTAATAGGGCTTTCGGCTTATTTTCCCACCCCTTTTACCGGTCCCGCTGACCCTGGTGATTCAGCTTTTCTACCGAAGCCGGAATGGAACTTTTTGTTTTTATATCAATTATTAAAAGTTTTTGCAGGGTCAACAGAAATAATTGGTACTGTAGGTATCCCTTCTCTTATCTTATTACTTATTGTTCTGGCGCCTTTTGTTGATCGGAAAAAAACATTCAATCCGGCCAAACGATTGGGAATGATGATTGGCGGCTTTATCCTGGTGGCTTTTATTTTCACTTATACCTTAATAGGATACTATAGTCAACCATTATCGGTGACTAAAGGTAAAGCCACCCCCAAACAGGCTTCGGTTACCGCCAAAAAGAAAAATAAAAAGGAAGAGGAAAATAAGATCATAAAATTATCTCCCGAAGCAATTTTGGGACAAAAAATATTTGAAACCAATGGTGGTCTCGCTTGCCATACCATTAGCGGTGTTGGCGGTAAAATAGGCCCTGACTTGACCAACGAGTATAAAAGGGGACGCTCCAGAAAGTGGCTAATTACACAAATTACAGATCCAAAAGCCCATAATAAGAATTCAATAATGCCCAGCTTGAATAACCTTTCCAAGACTCAATTAAGTGAATTGATAGCTTATTTATCAAGTCCGCATCCGAAGTCACTTCCTCCTCCTCCTAATAAAATTGATTCCCTTCCCCCAAATCTTTCACAGAACAAAAAGGGGCAGGCAAAAACACAATCTCAATCTCAAAACAAAAATAAAGAGTCCGGGCAAGCCAGTATAGCAAAAGCATTGGAAAAACTGGGACAACCCGGAAAAGCAGCTTCAATTATCGGAAATGTCGAGCTCGGAAGTAAATTATTTAGAAATAATTGTGAGTCCTGTCACGGAGTTGATGGAAGGGGAGGCATTGGAAATCCCGGGTCTTTCCTCGGAAGAGTTCCTGGATTAAATCCTATAAGTAAGATGCTATTCAGTAATAAGCCTCAAAAATTTGCCAATAATATCGACCGGTTTATCCAACACGGGTCGGTGCCTGCCGGACCTAACCCCGCTTTAAAAATGATTAACTATGGGGACTCCCGTGCTTTAACCCAGCAGCAAATTGCGAGTATAGAAGCTTACATTCTATATCTAAATGGTGTTAACCGTGCAAAAATTGAGTCTACCCCATCAGCCCGGCAATTCTTTACTGTTTCTGTTTGGATATCCATAGCGGTAACCATCATTTTGATTATTATTGGACTGGTTTATAGAAAAGCAGCCCATCGAAAATCATCCAACGATTAACTTGTTAATGCTTAAGGGGACTTCTAATAATTCCTTTCTTTCAAGAAACAAATGAGATGAACAAGATGCAAGGCATAAATTTTTCTGAATAGCCGTAGCTATTGAGAAAAATTTTAACGATGTCAGATTGTTTATCACATTTGTTCCCGTAGGGTTTCCGGAGTTTTTCATACACTTCTTCAAATTTTCTTGCATTATCCCGATAGTGCATCAAAAATTTTTATCGTCTATAAAAAACTCTGAAAATCTTGATGCGAAGTAATTATTAGAAGTCCCCTTAAATAACATTGGCCGGTTTTATATTGTGAAGTTGTTTATCCGAATAATTCCCGTAGCAGATCTTCGATTTTGTTCAGGCCTGTTACCTCAATTTTATAACGTTTTGTGTCAAGGCCTTTGAGATTGAATCTGGAGATAATAATTTTTTTAAACCCCAGCTTGTCCGCTTCGAGAATACGGTTTTCGATGTGGGTTACCGCTCTGATTTCTCCTGAAAGTCCTACTTCGGCAGCAAAGCAGACATTGTTTTCGATGGCAATATCTTCGGAAGATGAGAGGATGGCAGCCACAACAGCGAGGTCGATGGCCGGATCGTCCACGCGTATGCCGCCGGCAATGTTCAGAAAGACATCTTTGCTTCCAAGCCTGAAGCCACTTCTTTTTTCAAGAACGGCCAGTAGCATGTTCATGCGACGCAGATCGAAGCCGGTGGAAGAGCGTTGTGGCGTGCCGTAGGCGGCATTAGTTACTAACGCCTGCGTTTCCACCAGCAGGGGGCGCTGTCCTTCAATCATAGCGGCAATGGCTACGCCACTGGTAGCTTCATCGCGTTGCGACAGCAGCACTTCGCTGGGATTACTTACCTCGCGTAAGCCACCGGCATGCATTTCAAAAATGCCTAACTCCGAAGTGGAGCCAAAGCGGTTTTTCATGGAGCGTAAAATCCGAAACCCGTAATGGCGGTCGCCTTCAAACTGCAAAACAGTGTCCACCATGTGTTCCAGTACTTTGGGGCCGGCCAGGTTACCATCTTTGGTGATATGGCCGATGAGGAAAACGGGCACATGCGTGATCTTGGCAAATCGCATTAGTTCACCGGCGGTTTCGCGGATTTGCGAAATGCTGCCCGGAGAAGATTCCAGCATGTCAGTGTAAAGCGTCTGGATGGAGTCAATGATCAGCACATCGGGTTCCACAACTTCTATCTGTTTGAAAATATCGGTGGTAAAGGTCTCGTTGAGGATAAAACAGGAAGGATTATAAATGCCTATGCGGTCTGCACGCATTTTTATCTGTTGCTGGCTCTCTTCGCCCGAAACGTATAAAATCTGTAACCCTTTCATGTTCAACGCTGTTTGCAAAAGCAGGGTCGATTTTCCAATGCCGGGTTCTCCGCCAATGAGCACCACCGAACCACTGACCAGCCCGCCGCCGAGAACACGGTTCAGCTCGGCATTGCGGGTGTCGATGCGTTCTTCTTTTTCGGAAGTGATTTGTCCGATGGAAACCGGTTTCGGTTTCTTTTCACCTTTTTTTATGCCGCGTTTTTTATCGTCTGTCTTGCTGACGACCTCCTCCACAAATGTGTTCCACTCGCCACAGGCCGGGCATTTTCCTAACCATTTGGAAGCCTGGTAACCACAGTTTTGACAGAAGAAAGTTGTTTTCGTTTTTGCCATGTTACAAAGTTAGTATAAAAATGAAAGGAATAAAACGGGTAGTATAATGAAGGCTAAATATTATTTTGAGGTGCCGGGAGAAAAATACTTAAGATTGCAGAGGATGAAAAAATATTGTCACTTTGTGATTTTCAGAAAAATATTCATATTGTACTGTACACTAAATGGTTGATAAAATAATTCTATTGTAGTCTTCAAACGGAGATGCTTGAAGCGGGGTGAATATCTTCGGGTGTGGATGTCCGAAGCAGGGAATGTTGAAAACCGTATCTTTGCTTTTAAATCGAAACCCATGGAACAGGAGACATTTAACATAGAAGAACTTTCCAAAATGAACAAAGGGACGCTCATGGAACAGATCGGGATAGAATATCTTGAGGCACGCACGGGATACATGAAAGCGCGTATGCCGGTGGACGAACGGACATTCCAGCCCATGCGCATTTTGCACGGTGGCGCCACGTTGGCCTTGGCCGAAACGCTGGCAAGCATCGGCTCTGCGCTGATGGTCGACCGCGAAAAATTTGATGTAAAAGGGCAGCATATTTCTGCCGACCATGTACGTAGCGTCCGCAGCGGCTGGGTTGTTGGCGAGGCGGTGATTGTGCATCGCGGTCGCAGCTCCCACATCTGGAATGTGGATGTGAAAGACGAAGAAGGGATACTGATTTTCACTTGCCGCCTGACCATTTTTGTTGTGAAGAGAAGAAACCCACAGGCATGATGTGCGGAGGTTATCCGCATATCAAAAATTTGATATAAATGCTTATTCATCAATTGTTAACCAGAAATATAGCTTTTGCTGTTTACCGGCTTCCCGGGGAGAAGTTGCCGGTTTTTGTGGTACAGCCGGGCCCGGTGCGGGAGTTTTCGTTGGCGCAGTTAGAACAACAAAAGGGTTTTGTAATAGCACCTTTTGATTCATATAAAAGTGGAAAAGCTTTTCTGATTGAGCCTGCATTTGTTTCCCGGAATCGTTCGGAGATAGAAAAAGTATTCGCTTTGCCGGATTCTTTTCCTGATAAAGGATTTCGGCTTCCGGAGGACAAAAGTTTTGTCGCTGATAGAGAAACCTACCTGCAGCAGGTGAGCGAACTTGTTGCCAGGATAAAAAATGGCGAAGCCCAAAAAGTAGTGTTATCGCGGGTTTTGGAAAAACCTTTGTCGCCGGATTTCGATTTTGATTTGTTTTTTGACATTTTTCAGCAAAGCTATCCCAACGTTTTTGTTTACCTTTTTCACCTGCCTGACGAAGGGATTTGGGCAGGCGCCACCCCGGAAACGCTACTCAACCGCAACGGTAGTTTTTACGAAACCATGGCGCTGGCCGGAACACAAAAACGACCTCACGATAACAAACCGTTGAGTTGGGATGAAAAGGAAAAAGAGGAGCAGGCATTTGTTACAGGTTTTGTGGAGGAACAAATCGGGAAACTTCGTATTGAAAATTATGAAGAAAATCGTCCGGAGACAGTTTTTGCCGGCAGCCTGGCGCACATCTGTACGCGCTTTCACCTTCCGGTGAAAGTTTTGCATGAAAAAACCGGCCGGTTTGTGCGACTGTTACATCCCACACCGGCGGTATGCGGCTTGCCCAAAGAAAAAGCATGGCAGCTCATCAGTGAAACGGAAAAACATCAGCGACATTTTTACACCGGTTTCCTGGGACCGTGGCAGATGGAAAATACAGCACATCTTTTTGTAAATCTGCGTTGTGCACGCTTTTTAAATGAAAAACTTGCACTTTATGTGGGGGGCGGGCTTACGGCGGTGTCCAAACCGGAAAAAGAGTGGCAGGAAACGGAAGACAAATCAGCCACCATCTTGTCAGTTGTGGAAAAATTACGCAACTTTGCCCCATGACTTCAGATAAAAAAACCATCAGCCTGCTGGCAGATATTTTTATAAAAAAAGGGCTGCGGGAAATTGTTCTTTCGCCGGGTTCGCGCAATGCGCCCATCATTATTTCTTTTACTCAACACACTGACATTCATGCTATTAGTATTGTTGACGAACGTAGTGCCGCTTTTTTTGCCCTCGGCATGGCCCAGCAAAAACAACGTGCGGTAGCCATCGCCTGTACTTCGGGCAGCGCCGTACTCAACTATGCACCGGCTATTGCAGAGGCTTATTACCAGAAAATTCCATTGCTGGTGCTTACCGCCGACCGGCCTCCGCACCTTATCGACGTGGGCGACGGGCAAACCATCCGGCAGGAAAATGTTTTTGCCAACTACATCAAAAAGTCCTATTCGCTGCCGCTGGATATAGCGACGGAAGAAGAAAAAGAGAAAGTAAACCGGCTGATTAATGAAGCTATTGACGAGACCCGGTTTCCCGAACCCGGACCGGTGCACATCAACATTCCTTTTGATGAGCCGTTGTACAGACAAACCGGTGAGCCGATAACCGGAAATGCCTTTGATACTTTTGAAAAGTGGCCTCCGGTGGACGAAAGTATCCGACAGGCATTTCTGCACGACTGGCACAAAAGCCGGAAAACACTCATTATTGCAGGCCAGGGGAGGCTTTCTGAAAAGCTGAATATCATTTTAAGCCGGTTGTCCGGATTGCCACAAGTCGTCGTGTTGACTGAGACCACCTCCAACCTCCATGCGCCTGGTTTCATGGATGAAATTGACAACCTCATCACACAGATTCCGGAGGAAGAAACAGCTGATTTTCGACCTGATTTACTTATTAGTTTTGGCACTTCCATCGTATCGAAAAAAATCAAAAAGCTGTTACGGACGCATCCGGCCAAACATCACTGGCACATTTCCCCTTCCGGAGAAAAAAGAGACACCTATTTTTGTCTGACCGGCGTTATTCGGACAGATGCAATTGATTTTCTCACACAGGAAAAGGAAAATATGACCAAAACCCCTGGTAAATACAGGAATTTCTGGCAAAGACACAAAAAGCAGGTTTTGCGAAAAAGAACGGCTTTTCTGGCGAAAACCGGCTGGTGCGACCTGAAAGTGTACGAAATTTTGTTTCGCGAAATACCCGGAAACACTCTTTTGCATTTGGGAAACAGTACGCCCGTGCGCTATGCCCAGCTTTTCGGGAGTATTCCTAAATTTCATTATTTCTCCAACCGCGGGGTGAGCGGCATCGACGGACAGGTTTCTACGGCAGCGGGAGCAGCCTTTGCCGCGAAAGTGAAAATCAATACTGTTATCACCGGTGATATGGGCTTTTTTTACGATTCGAATGCCTTGATGAACCTAAACCTGACAGCTAACCTGAAAATTATTGTCATAAACAACGGTGGTGGCGACATTTTCCGTTTTATTCCCGGTCCGGACACCTCCGCCCAAAGAGAGCCGTTTTTTGCCACTGCCCATCACTGGAAAGCCGAAATGCTGGCCAAAGCTTTTGATCTGCGCTATTTCAAAGCGGAAAACGAAACCGAACTAATAAATCAACTGTCTGATTTTTACCGTGAAAACGAGCGCCCGGCACTGCTTGAGATTTTCACTACCCAAGCGGAAAATGCACTGGTGTTGAAGGATTATTTCAGGATTATCGGAACGAAATAAGTACCTGGTTTCACGATATTCATCTGTGTTTGAAATGCGGACGGGAGACGGGTGAACTCAAGGCAGGAACAGGCAACTATCACCATAACTCAAAAAGCGAAAGTCGTTTTGAAGGGCAAAATCGTAAGCTTCTTTCCACTTATCTCCAATCAGTGCCGACACCAGCAGCAGCAGGGTGCTTTTGGGCTGATGAAAATTGGTAATGAGTCCTTTGTAAGCCATATCTGGTAAAAGCCGATGAGTAAAATGGTTCCGGTAAAAGCGAGGATGGAACCGGCAAAGGGCAGCCGCGAATTGTGTAAAAGCTACCCACAATAATTTCGATGGAAGCCCACAAACCACCAATCACTGCGGCTCTGAGCCAAAGGTCATCCTGCTGTTGTGTCGTCTGGCTCACAGTATTAGTCTCTCCGCTTTTTCCAAATCATCGGGTGTGTTTAGATTTAAAAACAGATAATCACTGAAAAATGGTAGCTGCTCATCAATGCTCACCGACTTAAACCGGATTCTTTTAAAAAACCGCATCATCTTGTATTCTTTTTTACGAATGGCTTCTTCCAAATCGCCCAGTACGTTGGTGTTATAGTAGGCGCTTAAAGGTTCCAGAAGAAACGTTTCGTGTGCCGGACAAACCACCTGAAAATTTTCCACTTCATTTAAAAGATGTCGAAAAACATCCGTGTTCACAAAAGGTGTATCACACGAAAGCACCAGGTTGTGCTGTGTTTTCGATTGCTTCAGACAAGTCAGAATTCCGCCCATGGGGCCGATTCCCTGTTTTTCATCAGGAACGACGGGCAGACCAAAAGCAGCGTATTTTTCCGGAAAATAATTAGCCGAAATTATCATATTTCCGCAAAGGGGCTTTAGAATTTTAATGGCATAGGATACCAGACTCTTTCCCTTAAAAGCACACAGTCCTTTATCCTTTCCCAAGCGGCTGCTACGCCCGCCGGCCAAAATAATTCCGGTAATTTCTTCCCTGTTTATTGTCATATTCTTCGATAGAAAGAGCAAATTTATTGTTTTCCTGGTTATCACGAGGAAAAATCAGAAGAAAGTTCTGCCGCACTTCATCTCTGCGTTTCATCCGCATTGCAAACGCTGACGAGAGATGGGTGAGCTTAAGGCAGGAACAGGCAACTATCACCGTAACTCAAAAAGCGAAAGTCGTTTTGAAGGGCAAAATCGTAAACTTCTTTCCACTTATCTCCAATCAGTGCCGACACCAACAGCAGCAGGGTGCTTTTGGGCTGATGAAAATTGGTAATGAGTCCTTTGGCAAAGCGGAACCGGTAACCCGGCACAATCATTAGCTGCGTTTCGCCTTTCAGTACCGTGGTTTTTTCTTTTTCGGCTTTTGAAATGAGAATTTCCAAAGCCCGGCGGGCTGAGAAATCTTCCGGTATTTCCAATTGGTACGGATCCCACTGCGAAACACTAAAAGCATGGTTTTTCCCCAACCGGAGCCGCAGCGCCATCCAAAACAAACTTTCCAGCGACCGCATAGACGTGGTGCCCACCGGAATGATAAATTTGTCGTTAGCCTGGTACAGATGTTTGATTGTTTCGACGGGAACCCGGATTTGCTCGGTGTGCATTTCATGCTCGCCAATGGTTTCGGCAGACACCGGTTTAAAAGTACCGGCTCCAACATGCAAAATCAGTTTATCCTTATCAATACCTTTTTCATCCAGGCGGTTTAAAACAGCTTCGGTAAAATGCAATCCGGCTGTGGGTGCGGCTACCGACCCGTTGAGGCGGGCATACACGGTTTGATAACGTGTTTTATCGGAAACTTCAGCTTCGCGGTGCAGGTAAGGAGGCAGGGGCGTTAGTCCGGAAGATTCCAGTATGTCTGCAAAAGAGATGTCTTCCGGCTCCCAGGAAAAAGAGACCAAAAAGGCATCGGAAAGTTTCACTTTTTTTTCAGCAAAAAGGCGTACCTCCTGATTTTGAATTTGTATTTTGACTTCCAGCGTTTCATTTTTCCATCTTCGGGCATTACCCACGAGGCATTTCCACACCACAGGTGGACGTTGCTGAAAGGCCAGTTGAAAGTCGTTCACCGGTTCCACCGGTTCCAGACAAAATATTTCGATGTGTGCCCCGGTAGATTTTTTAAACAGCAGCCGTGCCTGAATAACGCGTGTTTCGTTGAAAAGTAAAAGTGCATTATCCGGCAGTAGATCCGGTATTTCCGAAAATCTCCGTTCTGATATCTGACCTTTGTTCAAATACAAAAGCTTAGATCCGTCACGTTGTGCCAGGGGGTATTTGGCTATGCGTTCGTCGGGCAGCGGGTAGTTAAAATCTTCTATTCTGATATCGGAAGGATCCATGCTTTTGTTTTGAGGTGGCAAAAGTAAGAAACATCGTAACCGGAAACCTGCTTGCGAAAAGGACAGGTCAGAAAAAAAATACTTTTTAACTGTTTTCTTTGTAATTTTGGATAAAAATAATTGGTATGGCATTCAAAAATCATATTCCCAACAGTATCACACTCCTGAACCTGACTTCAGGTATTCTTTCCATATATTTTGGCGTTAAAGGAACGCCTGCGGATTTGGTACTTGCAGGGATTTTCATTTTTGCGGGTGCCGGTTTTGATTTTTTTGATGGGCTCTCCGCCAGGCTGCTTCATGCAAAATCGGAAATAGGATTGCAACTCGATTCGTTGTCCGACATGGTTACGTTTGGTGTTGCCCCGGGTTTTATTCTGTATCAAATGCTTTTGTTGAGCCATGGCAACCCCGTGACATCTGGGATAGATTTTCTTCCGTTTTTGGCTATCATGGTTCCATGGATGTCGGCTTTGCGGCTGGCAAAATTTAATATTGATGAAACTCAGGCCACCTCATTCAAGGGGCTGCCCACTCCGGCTTTGGCCATTTTGATTGCTTCTTTACCGATCATACGTCAGCAGCTGTATCCTTTACAGGACTTTTCGTATATGATTGTTACCAACACCTATTTTTTACTAACCGTTGCCATTTTCGGGTCGCTGCTGCTCGTTACCTCTTTTCCAATGTTTTCACTAAAATTTAAATCCTTCGGATGGAACGACAATATGATGAAGTATGTTTTTCTTGCTATTTCTCTGGTGTTGGTTATCTGGCTTCAGATGCTGGCAGTTCCGTTTATTTTCCTCCTTTATCTGTTTCTGTCACTCATTATGTATCTGACTGATATTCAGGGACAGATCCCTTAGTCCTTATTATTCATTAAATCTTTTTTTCGCAATTCAAAATTTTGTCCAAGATAGACCTTACGAACCTGTTTGTCGTTGGCTAATTCTTCGGATGTGCCATATTTCATTACAGAACCTTCAAACAACAGATAAGAACGATCGGTAATTGACAGTGTTTCGTGCACATTGTGGTCGGTTATCAGGATTCCAATATTTTTGGTTTTCAGCTCTGCCACAATATTTTGGATATCTTCCACGGCAATGGGGTCAACACCGGCAAAAGGTTCGTCAAGTAAAAGAAACTTTGGGTCAACAGACAAAGAACGGGCAATTTCCACCCGGCGACGTTCTCCTCCCGAAAGCTGAATACCAAGACTTTTACGGATACGTTGCAACCCAAATTCTTCCAACATGGATTCAAGTCGTTTTTTCTGTTCAGCATGTGAAAAGCTGGTAAATTCCAAAACCGCTTTTATGTTGTTTTCCACACTTAAATGTCTGAATATGGAAGCTTCCTGTGACAGGTAGCCAATGCCGAGTTTTGCCCGTTTGTACATAGGTAAGTGTGTGATTTCCATATCATCGAGAAAAACCTGTCCCTCATAAGGCTTTATCAGTCCGGTCATCATGTAAAAGGTGGTGGTTTTACCGGCGCCATTGGGTCCCAGCAGGCCGATGATTTCTCCCTGATTCACTTCGATGGAAACCCTTTTTACCACCGTTCGCTGATGATACTTTTTAACCAGATTTTTTGTCCTCAGTTTCATATTATCACTTCTTGTTTTTTCCGTTTTCTTTCAAATATTCCCAAAATTCCATTGCCCGGCGTGTGTGCGGAATGACAATGGTGCCGCCCACGAGATTGGCAATACCAAAAACCTCCATAAGCTCTTCGGTTTGAACGCCTTTGTCAAAACAGCGCTCCAGGTGATAATAAATACAGTCATCGCATTTCAGCACCATGGACGCTATTAGTCCCATCATTTCCTTGGTTTTTTCATCCAAAGCGCCCGGGCGATAAGCGTTAGTGTCCACATTAAATATACGTTTGATAATTTTATTGTTGGGAGCAGTGAGCAGTTTTTTATTCATAGCTTCCCGGTAAGCGTCAAAATCATGGGGTTTAACGGCTTTCATTATAAAATACCCTCTTTTAAGATGTCATGCAAATGCACAACCCCCACATATTTCTCACCAGCGAGAACAGGAAGTTGAGTAATATTATTTTTTTTCATGATACTAAGTGCATCAACAGCCAGCCGGTTTTTTTGAATGGTTTTCGGATGTGCGGTCATAATATCGGCTGCTTTTAATTCTTTGAAATCAGTATGTTTTTCCAGCATCCGGCGTAAATCGCCATCTGTTATTACTCCTACAAGAACCTGATTCTGTATGACAGCGGTAGCTCCGAGGCGTTTGGATGAAATTTCGAGAATAACGTTTTCCATAGTCTCGTTGATATTGACTTTAGGAACCTGATTACGCTCAAAAAGATCGGCAACCCGCATATATAACCGCTTGCCGAGTGTGCCTCCGGGATGGATTTTTGCAAAATCGCCGGGGGTAAAACCGCGTAATTCCAGCAGGCTGACAGCAAGGGCGTCTCCCATAACGAGCTGTGCTGTTGTGCTGGAAGTAGGGGCCAGATTATTGGGGCAGGCTTCCTTTTCAACAGTAACATTCAGTACTTTATCCGATTGGATAGCGAGATAAGAATTGATGTTTCCCACTATGGCTATCAATTGATTTCCGCGTGATTTTATCAGGGGAACCAGAACTTTTATCTCAGGGGTTTCACCACTTTTGGAAATAGCAATCACCACATCTTCCTCTCTGACGATACCGAGGTCTCCGTGAATAGCATCAGCAGCATGCATAAAAATGGCCGGGGTTCCGGTCGAATTCAGGGTGGCTACAATTTTTGAGGCAATGTGGGCGCTTTTTCCAATGCCGGTTACTACTACCCGGCCAGGTGTGTTATAAATGATTTCGACCGCATCGGCAAAATCCTGATTTACAGAATTTTTTAAATTATCAACTGCTTTGCTTTCCACAGCAATGGTTTGAAGAGCAATTTGGCAAATCTTTTCTGATTTTTTCAATTTTTAAAAATAATTTTAACACTATTGTAAAATATTATTAATATATTTGTAATAGTTCAATACAATAAACTAATTAGGAATTAACCATTTTTTAAGTAATGATTAATCGTTCAAAAGTACTATTTTAATTTATATTACCGAATACATGGAAAGTATAAATAATGATGTATATGGCTTGAGGCCTTTGCTGAAAAGCTTTTTTGGTTTTTCAAAATTTAAAGGGAATCAGGAAGTTATTATCAACAATCTCATGGCAGGAAATGACAGTTTTGTCGTTATGCCCACAGGCGGCGGAAAATCTTTGTGCTATCAGCTCCCCGCTCTCTTTAAACCGGGTACTGCCATCGTTGTATCCCCATTGATTGCTTTAATGAAAAATCAGGTGGACATGATCCGTAATTTCGGTTCAGAAATGGGAATTGCCCACGTTATGAACTCTTCGCTCTCTAAAGCTGAAATGAACATGGTGCGTTCCGATTTGCTCAGCGGGAAAACCAAATTACTATATATGGCTCCCGAATCCCTTACCAAAGAAGATAATATTCGGTTTCTTAAACAGATATCCATTTCATTTTATGCCATTGATGAAGCCCATTGTATTTCGGAATGGGGCCATGATTTCAGGCCGGAATATCGTAAGTTAAAACCCATTATACAGGCAATCGGCCATCAGGTTCCGATTATTGCCCTGACTGCCACAGCCACACTAAAAGTGCAGGAAGACATTTTAAAAACACTGGATATTGCTGATGCTCATGTGTTTAAATCATCTTTCGACAGACCGAATCTGTATTACGAGATGCGCCCCAAGACAAAAAATGTCATCAAAGACATCATTAAATACATAAAGACACAGCCTGGGAAATCGGGTATCGTTTATTGCCTGAGTCGTAAAAAAGTGGTGGAAATTGCAGAGTCGCTGGTGGTGAATGGTATTAAAGCAGTGCCCTATCATGCCGGATTAGATGCCGCTACCCGGCGTAATAATCAGGATAAGTTTTTGATGGAGGAGGAGGATGTTATTGTGGCCACCATTGCTTTTGGCATGGGTATCGACAAGCCGGATATCCGTTTTGTTATTCACCACGATATCCCTAAAAGTATTGAAGGCTATTATCAGGAAACCGGTCGCGCCGGTCGCGATGGCGGCGAGGGAAACTGTATCACTTTTTACAGCTACGATGATATTCAGAAGTTGGAAAAATTTATGAAGGACAAGCCGGTGGCCGAACAGGAAATTGCAAAAGAACTGCTTTTTGAAACGGTTGCTTATGCAGAATCATCCGTTTGCCGGCATAAATTATTGCTACATTATTTTGGAGAGGTTTATACCAAAACAAGTTGCGGTTCCTGTGATAATTGTCTGAACCCTAAAGAAGAGTTTGAAGGGAAGGAAGATGTGAGAACCGTGCTGATGACGGTTAAAGCGCTAAAGCAACAGTACAAGGTGAATATGATTGCCGATGTTATCGCCGGAAAGAAAAGCGGAGATGTAAAAGCCATTAAGCTGAACAAAACAGATGTTTTTGGCAAGGGAAAAGAAAAAGACAGTCACTATTGGGTGATGGTCATTCGGCAAGCTTTAATTCAGCGTTTGCTGGAAAAAGAAATTGAAAATTATGGTATCCTGGTACTCACAAAAGCAGGAGAAGAATTTATTTTGCATCCATACAGCATTATGCTTGCCAAGGATCATGATTACGAAAGAGGGGATGATGATAGTATTGTTGTTCAGGGAAAAGGTCAGAAAATAAGTGGTTCCGATCCCATACTGTTTTCTATGTTGAAAGATCTGCGTAAGGAAATTTCCCATGAAGAAAACCTGCCTCCTTTTGTAATCTTTCAGGATCCGTCGCTGGAAGATATGGCAATTCAGTATCCCATAACCATGGAAGAGATGCAACAAATTATTGGTGTGGGTGCCGGCAAGGCCAGAAAATACGGGCAGCCTTTTTGCGACCTTATTAAGCAGTACGTGGAAGAGAATGACATTATGCGTCCCAACGATATTGTTATTAAATCCGTTATCAACAAATCGGGATTAAAGGTTTATATTATTAAAAGTATTGACCGGAAACTTCCTCTCGAAGATATTGCCCACGCAAAAAATCTGACCCTGGACAAGATGTTAACGGAAATTGAGAGAATTATATCTTCCGGAACCCGCCTCGACATCAACTACTATATCGATGAACATGTGGACGAATATCATCAGGAAGATATTTATGATTATTTTTTGGAAGCCAAGACCGATTCGGTGGAAGAAGCGCTGGCTGAGCTTGGAGAAGCTGAATATAATGAAGAAGAGGTGAGGCTGATGCGGATTAAATTTTTATCAGAAGTGGGGAATTAAACCATTTAAACCATGCAGAAGCCTTTTATATTGTTGTTGATTCTTCTTGCTTTCACCTTTTCGGGATGCTACAATGTAAATAAGGATATCGTAAAAAAGCCGGCCAACCTTATTCCCAAAGACAAAATGGCCGGGATTCTTACAGATATGGAGCTTATTGAGGGAGTTGTCGTTTACAACCAGACACATTATCCGGGATACACCGATATCGAAAAAAGCTACTATGAGGTTTTGTTCGACCATTACCGTGTAACCAAAAGTCAAATCAAAGCCAGTTTAAATTATTATAACAGTCAGGGTGATGAGTCGGCCAAAATTTACGATAAAGTACTGTCAAGACTGTCTGAGAAACAAAGTATCCTTAACGAGGAAATGAGAAAAGAAGAAAGCAAGAAGTTTCGCAATGAGAATAATTATGAAGACAATCCTTTTCTTTATAGAGAAAACAGTTTTGGGAACCTTTGTATTAACCCCTTCATTTCGTATTGAAAAGGCTGTAACAAAGTGAAAAAGGATGAGTCAGAGCCCTGATTTTTTGTTCATTATCGTCTGCAATATTCAAACAGTAGCAAGTTCTTCAATAGCGTGATAGAGATTTTCTGCAAGACGACTGGCACCTATACGAAAGAGGTTATTATTCAGCCATTTTTCACCAAGAACCGACTGAACGAGAAGGTAATAATTTAATGCTTCTTCGGGTGTTGAAATGCCGCCAGCGGGTTTTATGCCAATCATTTTTCCTTCGGCTTTGTAATATTCTTTGATGGTATCGAGCATAATCAGCACCGCTTCATGTGTAGCTGCCGGCTGGACCTTTCCTGTTGAGGTTTTTAAAAAATCGGCTCCTCCCTCCAGCGCCAGTATACAGGCTTGTCTGATAAGTTCGGGTGTTTTCAATTCACCGGTTTCCAGAATGACCTTTAAATGGTGCTTACCACAAACCGCTTTGTGTGCTTTCACCTCTTTTAAAACGTATTCGGCATCACCTTCGATAAGGCGGCCACGGCTAATAACCATATCAATCTCATCAGCTCCGTTTTCGATAGCATAAGTTACTTCCATAAGGCGGGCGTCCAAAGGAGATTGTCCGCTGGGAAAAGCGCCGGCCACACTGGCCGTTTTTACACCGGAGCCTTTCAACGACTCGGAAACTATTTTGGTAAAAACCGGATAAACGCATACCGCGGCCGTTTTGGGCGTTCCCAATGCCCGGTTTTCAAAGCCGACAGCCTGCTCACAAAGATGTCTCACCTTTTCCCGGGTATCATTACCACTTAATGTTGTCAGGTCTATAAGTCCCAAAATGGTTTTATACATAGCCAGCTTTTCGCCTGGCTGAAACGGTTGATTTATGATTTTCTGAGTTCTTTGGCTTAGCGCAGAGAGCGAATATGAATAATTGGTGAATTTCATCTTTAACGTTTTCAAGTTTTTTACAAAAATATAAAATAACACGCATGCATCATTGACAACCATTCCTGTTTAAATTTTAATATATCGGATGAATTCACCGTTTCCGAAAACGGAATCTCTCCGAAACTGTACATGATTTGAGAATAATATAGGGGATAGACAAGCTCCCATCTCTATTTTGTTTAGTTTATAAGTGGGTGAAAAGTAACCGATTGGCAATTTAACAAGTGTGCTGTTTAAAATATGGCACAGCAGTTGTTATATAGAGTTTCCATGGAAGAAACGAAACCGGCGAAAAAGAACTCTAAAATCAGAGTGCATAATTATTACAAATGCCCCCGCTGCGGTTATGTAACAATTATAAAAGATTCTTTTTGTCCGGTTTGTACAAAAGAAGGATTAAAAATAATAGTTAAATAATATGGAAACAGCAATACAAATTAACAAAACATTCTCACTCGAAGAACTTGCCAGTCAAGGACTCAAAGAAAGAGATGTAAAAGAGCTTTCCTCCAAAGTTTTTGTTAAAGACGGTAATGTTTATTTCTTTGACCGGCCCGATAAGGAACATTACCGCCTTTATTCTGTTATTCACAAGCGATCCTTTTTCCTTTAGTCGGGTAGCAATACCCCCAAAAGCCCGCCCGCAAAAGCCTTGTATCGAACCTGACACAAGGCTTTTTTATTCGATTAAAGATTTGCTATTTTTTACGGGCAACTTCAACCTCTTCAAAACCTTCAATAATGTCGCCCACTTTTATGTCGTTGAAGTTTTCTATATTCAGGCCACACTCGTAACCGGCAGCAACCTCTTTCATATCATCTTTAAAACGTTTCAACGAGCCGAGGTTTCCGGTGTAAACCACGATACCGTCACGAATCAGACGAACGCGGGTATTCCGGTTTATTTTACCATCCATAACATAACAACCGGCAATGGTTCCCACTTTCGTAATTTTGAAAGTTTCGCGAACCTCAAGGTTACAGGTAACTTTTTCTTCCATTTTGGGCGCGAGCATCCCTTCGATGGCAGTTTCCAACTCTTCAGTAGCTTTATAGATGATTGAATAGAGGCGAATGTCAATCTGCTCTTTTTCAGCTAGTTTACGTGCTTGTGGCATGGGCCTTACCTGGAAACCAATAACAATAGCATCAGAAGCCGAAGCCAGCAAAATGTCCGATTCGGTAATGGCTCCCACGGCTTTGTGGATAATATTTACTTTGGTCTCCTCTGTGGAAAGTTTCAGTAAAGCATCGCTCAACGCTTCAACGGAGCCATCCACATCTCCTTTTACAATAATGTTCAACTCCTTAAAGTCGCCTATGGCAATACGACGACCGATTTCATCCAGTGTGATGTGTTTTTGAGAACGCATGCTTTGCTCACGAATGAGCTGCTGCCGTTTGGTAGTAATTGTCTTAGCCTCTTTTTCATCGGTCAGGACGTTAAATGTATCGCCGGCCTGCGGTGCACCATTCAGCCCCAGCAACAAGACGGGGGTGGAAGGTCCTGCGGATTTTACACTCTCTCCTCTTTCGTTAAACATGGCTTTCACATGTCCGAAAACAGGTCCGGCAATCAGGATATCACCTTTGGTAATGGTACCATCCTGCACCAGAATAGTGGAAACATAACCCCGGCCTTTATCAAGAGAGGCTTCAATAACAGTCCCTTTTCCGGATTTGTCAGGATTGGCTTTCAGTTCGAGCATTTCGGCTTCGAGCAAAACTTTTTCCAATAACTCCTGAACCCCCTGACCGGTAACGGCCGAAATATCCTGCGACTGGTATTTTCCTCCCCAGTCTTCAACAAGAACATTCATGCCGGCCAGTTCCTCCTTAATTTTATCCACATTGGCTGTGGGTTTATCAATTTTGTTAAGAGCAAAAACTATGGGAACACCTGCTGCCTGCGCATGGTTGATAGCTTCTTTGGTTTGAGGCATTACATTGTCGTCGGCGGCAATAACAATAATGGCCACATCCGTAACTTTGGCTCCACGGGCCCGCATGGCGGTAAAAGCTTCGTGACCCGGTGTGTCGAGGAAGGTGATGTTTTTGTTGTTGGCAGTCGTTACCTCATAAGCGCCGATATGCTGGGTTATACCGCCTGCTTCACCGGCTACCACATTGGCTTTACGGATATAGTCAAGCAATTTGGTTTTTCCGTGGTCAACATGGCCCATGACCGTAACGATGGGCGCTCTGCCCATAAGTTTGGACGGGTCATCCTCTTCTTCTTTGACATCCAAAGATTCGTGATTCTCTACATCGACAAAATTCACTTTATATCCGTATTCTCCAGCAAGCAGGGAGATTGTTTCTGCGTCAAGACGTTGGTTAATAGACACGAAAAGACCGATTTGCATACATGTCTTAATGATATCATTAACATTGATATTCATCATGTTGGCAAGTTCATTGGCAGTTAGGAATTCCGTTACTTTAAGAACAAATTGTTCCTGTTTCTGTTTTTTCAGTTCTTCTTCGTGAGCATGGGAAATGTTTTCTCTTTTCTGCCTTCTGTATTTTGAAGATTTTGATTTTCCGGTAGGAGCCAGCCGAGCCAGTGTTTCCTTAATTTGTTTTTGGATTTCTTCCTCCGTAGGCTCATGTTTAACCACCTTCTTATGTCCGTGTGCGGCTTTCTGATGGCGGTCATGTTTTCCTTTGCCCGTAAAACTTTTGTCTCTTGTTATTTCGCTTTTTTTGCGTGTGTCTATTCTACGCCTTTTCTTTTTATTGTGGCCTTCGCCGGAAGACGAAGCAACTGGTTTTTTCTTTTCGGGAAGAATAATTTTATCTACTATTTTAGGACCGGTTAGTTTCTTAAATTTAGTAGGAATAAAGTTGTCGTCTTTTGATACCGTTTTTTCTTCTGCTTTTCTTGATTTTATTTCTTCGGTCGGTGTCGTTTTGGCCGGTTTTTCTTGTTTCTTAATTGTTCTCTGCTGATTTTTCGTTTTTTTCTGTATTGCGTCTTTTTTTCTTTCGGCTTTGGTTTTCTTTGTCGGCCTTGTCTTTTGGTTTAGACTTTTCAGGTCGATTTTTCCCATGATCTTGATGCCTTTTTCTTCAGGGGCTGAGACTTTTTGCTCTTTGGCAACTGTCGGTTTTTCTTCTTCCGGCTTAACGACCTCTTTTTCCGGAATAGGTTCTGCTTCTTTTTCTGCAGCCGGCTGTTCTTTTTCCGGTTCTGCTTTTACGGCAGGTAACTCTTCTGTTTCGGGAATTTTTTCTTTTTCCGGTTTTTCGGTTGTTGCTCCTTTTATTTCCGGTTCTGCTTTTTCTTCTTCTTCATGAGGAATTACCTCCTCTTTTTTTGCTTTTGCAGTGGTGTCAAAATCAACATTAGCATTGGCAATAAAAAGCTCATCCGATGCTACAAACTCTTCCTGAATAACAGGTTTTTCTTTGATAAGAGTATCTTCAATGCTGATGGTTTCTTTACCTATAAACTCAAGACCCTTTTTATGGGCGCTTTCTTTTACGGCTTTCTCAGCCTGAAACTCATTAATCAGCAACTCATACATTTCAGAGGCCAGCTTAGTGTTAGGCGAACTTTCCATTTTAAAACCTTTTTTTTCAAGGAATTCAATAATCGTATTCATACTGATATTAAACTCTCTGGCAGCTTTACTTAATCGTACTATTTTTTTTGCTTCGGCCATATGGTTTTGCTTTATTATCTTTTTTTAATCCTGAAATATATTTTTTCCCGCTTACAGGGGAATTATTCAAACTCAGCCTTAAGAATACGAATAACTTCCCGAATAGTTTCTTCTTCGAGGTCGGTACGGTTAACCAACTCATGAGCATCTAACTCCAATACACTTTTTGCCGTGTCGCAACCGATATTTTTTAATTCATCAATAATCCACTGGTCAATTTCGTCTGAAAAATCCTGTAGCTTTACATCTTCCGAATCAGTATCCGAATCGCGATAAACATCAATTTCATATCCGGTAAGTTGTCCGGCAAGCCGGATATTGAAGCCTCCTTTTCCAATGGCGAGCGAAACCTGATCGGATTTCATATAGACATCGGCGCGATGATTGTCTTCATCCAAATGTATTGAAGTGATTTTAGCCGGGGAAAGAGCCCGCTGAATAAAAAGACTTTCGTTGGTGGTGTAGTTGATTACATCGATGTTTTCGTTACGTAATTCACGGACAATACCGTGAATACGGGAGCCTTTCATGCCCACACAGGCTCCAACCGGATCAATGCGGTCATCATAAGACTCTACGGCAACTTTAGCTCTTTCGCCGGGGACGCGTACAATTTTTTTAATGGTAATCAAACCATCGTAAATTTCCGGAACTTCTGATTCAAACAACCGTTCCAGGAAAACCGGTGAAGTTCGCGACAGGATAATCACCGGGTTGCTGTTTCGCATGTCCACCTTTGAAACCACGGCACGGATGTTATCTCCTTTTTTAAAATAGTCGGAGGGGATTTGTTCTGATTTGGGTAGCAGTAACTCAATGTTTTCGTCATCCAACAAGAGAATTTCCTTTTTCCATATCTGGTACACTTCCCCGGTAAGCACGTCGCCTACCTTCTCTTTGTATTTCTTGTAAATATTGTCTTTTTCGTAATCCATAACGCGGGCCACCAGGTTTTGACGGACATTGAGGATTTCTCTGCGGCCAAAATCGGAAAGAAAGATTTGCTCGGAAACCTCTTCACCAACCTCAAAGTCAGGTTCGATTTTGATGGCATCCGAAAAAGCGATCTGTGTATTGGGATTTTCCACCTCGCCATCTTCAACAATTTCACGGTTATGCCAAATTTCCAAATCGCCGCGATCGATGTTTACAATCACATCAAAGTTACTCTCTTCACCATATTTTTTTTCAAGCATGCTGTGGAACACATCTTCGATGATGCGCATCATGGTTTCCCTGTCAATGTTTTTGAACTCTTTGAATTCCGAGAAATTCTCGACCAAGTTTATGTTATCCATCTCTTTCTGTTTTTTTTCAATTAAAATTCTATAACCGCTTTAGCTTGTTTGATCTCATCCATTGAAATACGGATACTTTCACCCGCTATCCTTTTCGTGGTTTTTTTATATTTTTTTTCGGTTTCTTCCTGTAAAATAATGTACTCAGTGTTTATCGCCTGTAAAATACCTTTTTTTTCGCTGCCGTTTTCCAGCTTTAGCTGAATCCGCTTTCCGATATATTTTTTGTACTGGCGCAACATTGAAAAAGGATACTCCAGCCCCGAAGAGAGAACTTTTAGCTCAAAATCCCCCTCATCACGATTGAGCTGATGCTCAATATACCGGCTCAGGGTAATACAGTGTTCGATACTGACCCCCGAATCGCTGTCCATAATAACATGAATGGCATTTTCGGGGCTGACCCTCACGCGTACCACGAAACGGTCGGTACCTTCGAGCTGTTTTTCAGCCCACCTTTTTATTTGTTTCTCACTAATCATTTTCAATAAAAGAGGGGACATCCGTCCCCTCCAAATCATTCTCGCTTAACCTCTGTTGTCCGACCAGGATTCGAACCTGAACCGGCAGAACCAAAATCTGCAGTGCTGCCATTACACCATCGGACAATCGGGGTGCAAATGTACTATTTTTTTTAATTCTTGCAGTTGCTGGCTAATAATATTTTACCATATTAAATATGACAAATTTGTTCCTGTTTTTGGTGGGCGGTAGCCCGACCCCGAACTTTAAAATGTCTTAAAATTTCAGTACATGGGTTTAATTTCCTAAATTCGCAGCCTGAATTCATTTTCAAAAAAATTACCTCCATGATTACTTTTAAGAAACTGAATAACCGGGTGGGGTGGGGCGTTTTTGCTGTTGCCGCATTCGTCTATCTCTCTACCATCGAACCTACGGCCAGTTGGTGGGATCCGGGAGAGTACATTGCCACATCTTTTAAACTACAGGTAGGTCATCCGCCGGGAGCTCCGCTGTTTCAGATGATGGGCAGGATTTTCTCCCTGTTTTCTTTTGGCAATGTGGCGCATGTGGCTATAATGATTAACATCATGTCTGCACTGGCCAGTGCTTTTACCATTCTGTTTCTTTTCTGGACCATCACTTTGTTTGCTAAAAAGATTTATATAAAAAAGGCAGGCGATGAATTAACCAAAGGCCAAATCTGGGCTATCCTCGGCGCAGGTCTTGTGGGTGCTCTGGCCTATACTTTTAGCGATTCGTTTTGGTTTTCGGCCGTGGAATCGGAAGTTTATGCTACCTCGTCTTTCTTTACAGCTATCACTTTCTGGGCTATCCTGCGATGGGAACAGGTGGCCAACGAACGTAACGGATATCGCTGGATTTTACTGATTGCTTATCTTTCGGGTCTTGCTATCGGAGTACATCTGCTGAACCTGCTGACTATCCCCGCCATTGCCTATGTCTATTATTTCAAAAAATATAAATTTTCCTGGAAAGGTTTTATTGGTACAGGCATTGTAGGGATAGGTATTCTTGCTATCGTGATGTATATTATTATTCCTCAGATTGTTAATCTTGCCGGAAAATTTGAGCTTTTCTGTGTAAACACACTGGGATTGCCCTTTAACGTTGGAACGGTGGTTTATTTCCTCACATTAACCGGCTTGTTGGCATACGGAATATATTACACGCAAAAGCACGGGAAAGTAGTTTATAATACCATGTTGCTGGCACTGACTTTCGTGGTTATTGGTTATTCTTCTTTTCTGATGCTGGTTATCCGTTCCAACGCAGATACACCCATCAACGAAAATGATCCGAAAAACGCCGTGAATCTGCTGGCCTATCTTAACCGTCAGCAGTATGGAACCTGGCCTTTGCTTTACGGACAGTATTACAACGCTCCCGTAATTGGCCGGAAAAACGGAACTCCCGTTTACAGAAGAGATGACAAAAAGGGGAAATATGTGGTCATAGATGACAGAAAGCAAACCATTCCCGTTTACGATCCGCGTTTTGAAACTATTTTTCCCCGCATGTGGAGTAACCAGAAGCCCAGCCACATCAGAATTTACAAAAGTCAGGCTTATGGTGGTACAGGAGGGACGCCCATCCGGGTGGATATGGGTAACGGAAAAACTAAAATACTCATGAAACCGGGCTTTGCCACCAACCTGAAATTTTTCTTCACCTACCAGTTTGATCACATGTATGTCCGTTATTTCTTGTGGAATTTTGTGGGGCGGCAAAACGACATCGAAGGGCAGGGAGAGATTGACCGCGGAAACTGGATCAGCGGAATCAACTTTATTGATAAAGCACGTCTCGGCGACCAGGCACATCTGCCTGCCAGCATGAAAAATCCGGCGAGAGCCAGGTTATATTTTCTACCCCTGATTCTCGGCTTGCTCGGCTTTTTCTTTCTGCTTTCCAAGAGCAAAAAAGATTCCTGGGTGATATGGATGCTCTTTTTTATGACAGGTATTGCCATTATTATCTACCTGAACCAGACGCCGATGCAACCCCGTGAGCGGGATTATGCTTACGTTGGTTCGTTTTACGCTTTTGCCATCTGGATAGGTTTCGGGGTGTTGTCACTTTACGAAAGTGTTAAAAAGTATTTTGGAAAGAAAGAGATTGCTGCCATTCTTGTTACGGTGGCCAGCTTGGTTTTGGTGCCGGCAAATATGGCCAAAGAAGAGTGGCCGTCGCACGACCGTGCCGGCAAATTTTCGGCACGTGATTTTGCAGTTATGTATCTCGAAAGCAGTCCGCCCAACGCTATTTTGTTTACCAACGGAGATAATGACACTTTTCCCCTTTGGTATGTTCAGGAGGTTGAAGGTATTCGTACGGATGTGCGTGTGGTGAACTACATGCTCGCCGGCGGGGCGTGGTATGTGAACCAAATGTTCAAGCAGGAATATAATTCTGCTCCCTTACCGCTCTCTATCTCTTCGGAAAAGTACGACCGTGGATCCATGAACTATATTCCCGTTTATTCTGCAATTAAAGGGGCTGTTTCTCTGAAGGATGCTGTTGGCTTCATTAAGAGTGACAATCCGGGGACCAAAATGCCTCTGCAATCAGGTGATAAGATCGATTATCTTCCGAGTAAAGAGCTGTTTCTGAAAGTGGATTCGGCTGCTGCCGTGAATTCCGGTACGGTATCACTCAAAGATGCAGGAAAAATTGTAAAAGAAATCCGCTGGAAAGTTACCCAGGGTTATCTGTACCGTAGCGATATTATGTTGCTGGATTTGATTGCCAACAATAATTGGAAACGGCCCATCTCTTTTGTCAATCCTTCCAGTGTAAGCAAGGTGCTGAATGTGGAAAAATATAGTCACATGAGAGGTTTGGTTTATCAGTTTACACCGGTTCCGGCCATGGACTATATTAAAGGTGTCGGGGGTGTTGATCCCGAAGACTCGTACCGTATTCTCATGAGCAAAAAAGCACGTTGGGGACGTTTGAACATGCCGAACGTGCATGTGGATCGCGAAAGTTTCAGGAACTCCTTTATGGCCAAACAGTCTTATATCCGCCTGGCGCAGGCAATGGTCAATTTGCACAAATACGATTCTGCTGTTAATGTGCTTGATAGAGGAATTTATTTCTTCCCCAACAGCAAATTTCCTTTTGGCTATTACACGATCCGCTGGGCTTTGTTGTATTATCAGTCGGGAGCCATAAAAAAAGGAAACAAGGTTGCCACGGAGATTTACAATCGTTACATGGGCGACCTGAGTTACTACAACCGTCTGGAGGACCGGTTTATTCCGTATTACAACAACAATATCAGGGAGGCTTTGGCAGCTCTTCAGCAACTATCGCATCTTGCCGAAAAATATCATCAGGATGCCTTATCGAAGAAATTCAAGAAGGGATTTTACGACCAGCTCAAGCTAATGCAGGGAACCATAAAATAGGTTTGATTGCTTAACAAATTAACAAAAGGCCCGAAGGTTAAACTTTCAGGGCTTTTTGTTTGTTCGACCATATCAACATGATAATACCGAGAATAATCAGTGGAATACTCAGTAACTGCCCCATATCCAATATCATGTGTTGTTCCCATAATTCCTGTGGCTCCTTGAGAAATTCAATGAGAAAGCGGGCTGAAAAAACGAGAAGCATAAAATATCCAAAAAGTTTCCCCGGTTTTAAATTTTCAGTATGTCGCCAGTAATAACGGTAGAGGAAAAAGAAAATGAGCAGATATGCCAGCCCTTCAAAAATTTGCGTAGGAAGATGCGCTCCTGTGGCATATTGTGGTTCAAAAGCCCGCTTAAAAACAAAACCCCAGGGCAGGGTGGTTGCTTTTCCGATAATTTCCGAGTTCATAAGATTCCCCATCCGGATAAAAAAACCTGCTAACGGAACTACAATAGCTACCCGATCGAGCACCCAAACGTAAGAACGATGTTGTATTCTCGCGAAAATATATAATCCCAGCAAAATGCCAATAGCTGCTCCATGACTGGCCAGCCCGCCATGCCACACTTTGAGAATCTCCATGGGGTGGGCCAGGTAATAGTCTGGTTCGTAAAAGAAAACATGCCCCAGCCGGGCACCAACCAAAGTGAACACAAACATATAAGTGAACAAAGTGTCCGTTTCTTTCTCACCAATATTTTCTTTTTTGAAAATTTTGAGGATAATAAGATATCCTACTACAAAACCAAGCGCAAACAGTAAACCGTACCAGCGCTGAGAATAACCGCCGATAAGAGGAATTGATTTTGAAAGGGTAAAAATATTAGGACTGACGTTCCACACAATATAGTTTAGTATCATGGCTATAAATTTGTTTGCAAAAGTAAGAAAATAGATAAGCCGGAAATACTACTGATGCGTTAAAATTAGTTATTAAATAAAATTACAGCATTTGACGCACTTTTCAAATTCATACCTGCTGACAAACTGTAAAAGTTGGGCAAAAATATATTTTCCAGAATTCTT
>BTTE01000028.1:0-32403 GCA_036244975.1 bacterium
CCCGAAAACAATTGTGTACGCTGAGCCTGGATAATGTCGTTTACCGCTACCAGCAAGAGGCAATCCGGGCTGTCTGTTCAATAAATGGAACAGAGAAGAAAATATTTCCGGTAATGAAATGATTGAAATTTAATACTAATGGGTACAATTACCAATATGAGGCTTGAAAGCTATATGGAAAAATTTACTAAATTTGAAGATTAAATGTTAATCCGATTTACGGTAAATCGGATGTGGAGGCTCCGAAAACACACGCTACTTACTGCCTGAAACGTAACTGCATGCAGAAATATGAAGCTGACAGATAAACATAAAATACAATTAAGAGTTTCAATAGACAAAGTTTATCCATTGGGTAATGAATGTTGGTCTGAAATAGAACCTCTCATCTACATAAAAGAGCTTGACAAAAACAACTACTTTTCAAAAGAAGGCCAATTGACAAGAGATTTAGGGCTTATCAGTAATGGGATTTTAAGAATATTCTACCTGAATGAAAAGGGGGAAGAATGGAATAAACTTTTTTTACAAAAAAACGATTTTGTAGCAGCAGGCATTTCACCTGAAAAAAAATCTATTACAAACATTCAGGCATTATCGAAAACCATGATCTTATGTATCCCATATACAGAACTAATAAAAATATCGACCAGACACAAAGAGATTAACGCGTTCATACAAAAATTGACTTTTGCGTATTTGGAACAAAAGCAGGTTAGAGAAATAAGATTGCTATCAGAAGAAGCAATGAGCAATTATCTGTTGTTCAGGAATGCATTTCCGGATTTAGAAAGTAAAATCCAACACTATCACATTGCAAGTTATCTTGGAATTACACCAACCCAGCTCAGTCGATTAAGAAAGAAAATGAATACGTATCAACAAATGTAAATGACTTTTAGTAAAGCCATGAGTAATTTTGCTGTGAATATTTAATCATAAAAATAAATGATATGGATAACTCAGCAATTTTGTTAATTGAATTTCAAAAAACATGGACGGAAAAAGGTATTTTCCATAAAATAATCAGGAAAGAATATACGTCAAAAAATGTCCTGAGTAATACAAAAGAGGTTGTTGCAGCAGCAAGAAAGCAAGGGATAAAGGTAATGCAGGCCCCCTTAATTTTAGACAAAACAGACAAAGAGAGATATAAAAAAACGCCTTTCCCTGCAAGGTTGCTAAAACGCTTTACAAAAGGAACATGGAAAGCCGAATTTACAGATGGAGTTTATCAAGACACAGATATTATAGTCCGGGGCAGGTATGGTTTTGATGCTTGTGAGGGTAGCGACATGGAACAACTTTTAAAAGAAAACAGAATTAATACTATTTATGTATGTGGCTTTACAACAGATCATTGCGTGAAAGAGACAATGGATAGTTTAATTGACAAAGGCTTTCATTGCATTTTAGTTTCTGACTGTACAGCAACAAAGAACAACAAACTACAAAAGAAGATTGAAAAGGGATTTGAAATAATATCAGGGAGACAATTGATAAAAGACATTGGAGAAAAACAGTAAATGCATAATACCGGAAGGGGACAATGTTGTGCTTTCTCCGCTATTGTAACAAGATTAAACAGACCTGTAAATTTCTAAACTTTAAAAAATAATACATAAAAAATGAAAAAAATGACCAATGTTATTTTAATTATAGTGAGCGCGTTTCTGCTGCTAGCGGTGTTTTCGTTTGTTGCAGAGGGATTTTATATGCACAAGTCGTATCTCGACCCCTGGAACAAAGATTATTACAAAAAATACAACGACCCGCGCACTCAGATAATTGCCCATGGGATATTAGCTGCAAATGGGCACAATATGCAGAATTGGAAATTCAAATATGCTCCGGACAATGATAAAAATTTTGATGTGTATCTGGAGACAAACCGTCTTGCAACTGAAGTCGATCCTTATTACACGCAGGCAACCATAAGCCAGGGAACAATGTTTGAATACATGGCACTGGCCGGCAATAAGTTAGGGTATGATTTAAAAATAACATTATTTCCTGACGGAGAATATTCCAGGGACGCTTCAAAGGAAGAATTGAAGCAAAAAAGAGTCGCTCATATTGAATTGGAAAAAACCGAAAAACAACAAAGCCCGCTCTATATTGAAATGTTTAAGCCGGATACTTACAGGGTGGCATACAAAAAGAGCCGATTATCTCCGAGAGATATGGAAATTCTCCAAAGTCAGAACAATTTTAAAAATATCAGAGTTGTTTATATCGGCAAGGGCGAAAAATATGACAAAATAAAAAACTATGTTATCAAAAGTGCGGAAATAGAATCAGGAATTGAAAGAGTAATGCGGGAAAGCATAAAATTATTCAGAAAAAACGAAAGAGAAAAAAACAGGTACCGGTATGGATTTTCCTTTGAAGGTTCTGCAACAACGGAATTTAAGATGCATTTAATGCAAGCTTTTCTGACGGTATTTCCAGGGATGAGTAATTTAGCCGCCGCCAGGGACGCATTTATGACCCAAACAAAAATGGCTGCTGAAAACAATGCAGGATTTTTCTTAATTATCAGCAAGGGTAATTCCAGATATCAACAATTTAACGCGGGCAGACTTTACAGCAGGATTCAGCTAACAGCGCATACATTAGGTCTCGCCATCCAGCCATTATCTCAAGCCATTGAAGAATATTCGGAAATGAAAAATGTTTATGACGATATCCATAAAGACATGGCAGAAGAAGATGAAACAATCTTAATGCTTTTTAGAATTGGCAAACCCGTCTCAGAAGTCCCAGGAAGTATGAGAATGAATGTTGAGAATCTTATTGAAGGGGGCTTCTAATAATTACTTTGCATCAAGATTTTCAGAGTTTTTTATAGACGATGAAATTTTTCTCAATAACTACGGCTATTCAGAAAAATTTATGCCTTGCATGTTATACCAACAATGACCCTGAATTGGCGATATAAATTGTATTGTTTAACAAAATGGCCATGAAGAAAAAACTGCACAAACCTTTCACTCTTATCTGTGATCCAGGCGGGATTCGAACCCACGACCCGCAGCTTAGAAGGCTGCTGCTCTATCCAACTGAGCTACTGGACCAAAACGCTATAAATCAGGAGTCAAACCATCGCCCGCTTTTTTTCGTGATGTGTGGCAGACCCATAACTTCTTTGAACAAGACGCCCGATAAATTGGCAGCGCAAAAATATAAAATATCTACAACATAAGAAGTGAAAACTTCTTTTACATCTTAATTGGTTTTACAGCAATCCGCTACTCCGGAGTATAAGTTCCATTTGTTGTTGTAGAACCCGTGCTTTTTCACCTGCTTTATCGGCAAAATCTTTTCCCGGAGAAGCATACAAAATTCCCCGCGACGAGTTGACTAACAGTCCGCAATGGTCATTCATTCCGTAACGGGCCACATCCTCCAGGCTGCCACCTTGTGCGCCCACACCCGGAACCAGCAGAAAATGTTCCGGCACCAGCTTACGTACTTTCGCCAGCTCCTGCGCCCGTGTGGCTCCTACCACATACATAAGCTGGTCGCGCGTTCCCCATTCACGCGAAGTCTGCAAAACTTTTTCATACAACTTTTGTCCGCTTTTATCTTCAAAATACTGAAAATCAGTAGCTGAAGGATTGGAAGTCAGCGCCAGCAAAACAGCCCATTTATCTTTAAACTGCAAAAACGGCATCACCGTATCCCGTCCCATATAAGGTGAAAGTGTTACAGCATCCACATCAAGTTGTTCAAAAAAAGTACGGGCATACATGCCGGAGGTGTTCCCGATATCACCGCGTTTGGCATCGGCAATCAAAAAAATTTCAGGACTTTTCGACCGGATATAATCCACCGTTTTTTTCAGACTTTCCCAGCCCGCAGCACCCAAAACCTCATAAAAAGCCAGATTGGGTTTGTAGGCAACGGCAAAAGGCAGCGTAGCGTCCACAATGGTGCGGTTAAAAGCGAATACAGGGTCGTCTTCCGGAAGCAAATGTTTTGGAATTTTGGCCCTGTCGGTATCCAGTCCCACACACAGGAAGGAGCGTTTTTTCTGAATCTGTCCGAAAAGTTCCTCGTAGGTCATAGTTGTCCGGTTAAGGTGTTTTTGTCATTCGAATTCTTCTTTCAGCCGCTCGGCATTTTCCGCCATTTGCAGCTTATTGATAAGCTCCTGTATATCGCCGTCAATAATCGCCTGCAGGTTATAGAGTGTCAGACCGATACGATGGTCGGTAACCCTGCCCTGCGGCCAGTTATAAGTCCTGATTTTTGCAGAACGATCGCCGGTGGAGACCATAGTCTTCCGTTTGGAGGACATCTCTTCCAGATATTTGTTGTATTCCTTTTCGTAAAGGCGGGTACGCAATACTTTCATGGCTTTGGCCAGGTTTTTAATCTGCGATTTCTCGTCCTGGCACGTAACCACTATGCCCGACGGAATATGCGTAAGCCGGATGGCAGAATAGGTCGTATTTACCGACTGTCCACCCGGGCCCGAAGAACAGTAGGTATCTTTCCGGATGTCTTTGTCAAGTAGTTCCACATCAAACTCGTCTGCCTCCGGAAGCACCACTACCGAAGCTGCCGAAGTGTGAATACGTCCCTGTGTTTCCGTTTTCGGCACCCGCTGCACGCGGTGCACCCCCGACTCAAATTTCAACGTCCCGTAGGCTCCGGTTCCAATCACGTTACACACGATGGCTTTAAAACCGCCGGAAGTCCCTTCGTTCAGTTCCACCACATCCACTTTCCAGCCTCTCGTTTCACAATATTTCTGGTACATCCGGAACAGGTCGCCGGCAAAAATGGAAGCTTCGTCACCGCCCGTGCCTGCTCTGATTTCCATCACTGCATTTTTACTGTCCTGCGGGTCTTTCGGAATCAGCAGCAACCGTATCTGCTCTTCCATTTCTTTCAACTTCGGCTGAAGTTCTTCCAGCTCCTCTTTGGCCATTTCCCGAAATTCAGGGTCTTTTTCATTCTCCAGAATCTCCCGCGCATTCTTGATGTTTCCCATCAGATTTTTATACGTTTTATAGGCCTGAACCACCGGTTCCATCTCTTTGTAATCTTTGTTCAACTTCACAAAATGCTTCATATCCGCCATAGCCGCAGGGTCGCTCATTTGCTCGGCAATCTCTTCCCAACGGTTCTTAATGGCCTCCAGCTTTTCTAAAATTTCCACAGTTTACTTATTTTGTCGGCAAAGATAATAAACTGCCGGCAAAGTGTCCGGATGAAAATGGCTAAATAATATTTTGAAGCGCTAACATTATTTTATTTAATGGGACTTCTAATAATTCCTTTCTTTCAAGAAACAAATGAGATGAAAGGTAAAAGCAATTCAAAATATTATTAACCATCCTGACCGGAAACGGGTAACTTTTCTGTAATTTTCCTACTTTTGCCATCTCGCTGCAAGCGTAGTAATTTAAGATAAAAAATATGATTTTTAACTTTTAAATAAAAACATTATGGCATTTGATATTGAAATGATTAAAGGTCTTTATGCCCGTTTCCCGGAACGTGTTGAGGCAGCTAAAAAGTTGTTGGGCCGCCCCATGACACTGGCCGAAAAAATCCTTTATGCACACCTTGATGAGGGCGTTGCCAAACAGACTTATACACGTGGTGAATCTTATGTGGATTTCCGTCCCGACCGTGTAGCTATGCAGGATGCCACAGCACAAATGGCGCTCCTACAGTTTATGCAGGCAGGCAAAAATAAAACCGCCGTTCCTTCCAGCGTTCACTGCGACCACCTGATTCAGGCCAAAGAAGGAGCTGATAAAGACCTCGACAGAGCCATTTATACCAACCAGGAAGTTTATGATTTCCTTTCTGCCGTTTCCAACAAATACGGTATCGGTTTCTGGAAACCGGGTGCCGGTATCATCCACCAGGTAGTACTCGAAAATTATGCTTTTCCTGGTGGAATGATGATTGGAACCGATTCGCATACGCCTAATGCCGGCGGACTGGGCATGGTAGCCATTGGCGTGGGTGGCGCTGATGCCGTGGATGTGATGGCCGACACACCCTGGGAACTGAAATTTCCCAAACTTATTGGGGTGAAGCTTACCGGAAAACTCAGCGGCTGGCTGGCGCCCAAAGATGTTATCCTGCGTGTGGCAGATATCCTTACCGTAAAAGGGGGTACCGATGCCATTGTAGAATATTTCGGCGAAGGCGCCCGTACCATGTCTGCTACCGGCCGCGCTACCATTTGCAACATGGGCGCTGAAATCGGCGCTACCACCTCCACCTTCGGATTTGATGAAAATACCGCCGAATACCTGCGTCAGACCGGCCGTGCCGATGTGGCTGAACTGGCTGAAAAAATCAGCGAAAACCTTACCGGCGATGAAGAAGTTTATGCCCAACCAAAAAATTATTTTGATCAGGTTATTGAAATCGACCTTTCTGAACTACAACCCGCTTTGAACGGCCCGTTCACCCCCGATCTGCGTACGCCTGTTTCCGGAATGGCCGAAACCGCTAAGAAAAATAACTGGCCGCTAAACATGGAAGCCGGACTGATTGGTTCCTGTACCAACTCGTCCTACGAAGACATTACCCGTGCAGCTAATATTGCCCGCCAGGCAGTGGAAAAAAAACTTACGGCAAAAGCCGAATTGCTCGTAACCCCCGGCTCCGAGCAGGTACGCTTTACCATCGAACGCGATGGACTGATTGCCGAATTTGAGAAAATGGGGGCCATCGTTCTCGCCAACGCCTGTGGACCGTGTATCGGACAGTGGGATCGCGAAAGCATTAAAGACGGCCACCGCAATTCCATTGTAACCTCTTTCAACCGTAACTTTGCCAAACGCAACGATGGAAGTCCCAACACGTATGCTTTTGTAGCCTCTCCCGAAATGGTGATGTGCTATGCGCTGGCCGGACGTCTTGATTTTGACCCGCTGACCGATTATCTCGTGAATGCCGATGGTGAAAAAGTAAAATTAGAGATTCCCGAAGGTATGGTTTTCCCGCCCAAAGGATTTGACGTGGACGATCCGGGATACCAGTCGCCGGCCGAAGATGGCAGCAAAATCGAAATTAATGTCAGCCCCGAATCAAAACGCCTGCAACTGCTTACCCCTTTCCCCGAATGGGATGGTAAAGATTTTGAAGCTTTGCATCTGCTTATCAAAGCCAAAGGAAAATGTACTACCGACCATATTTCCATGGCCGGTCCCTGGCTGCGTTTCCGCGGCCATCTGGAAAACATCTCCCAAAACATGCTTATTGGTGGTGTGAACTATTTCAACGAAAAGACCAACTCGGTTAAAGACCAGCTGGATGGCGTTTACAAAGCTGTCCCGGAGGCAGCACAGCATTACCGCGATGCCGGCACAGGCTCCATTATCATCGGCGACGAAAACTACGGCGAAGGCTCCTCACGCGAACATGCCGCCATGGAACCACGTTTCCTCGGCGTGAAAGTCGTTTTGGTACGTTCTTTTGCCCGTATTCACGAAACCAACCTGAAGAAACAGGGCGTGCTGGCGCTGACTTTTGCCGACAAAGCCGACTACGACAAAATTCAGGAAGATGATATTTTTGATGTGAAAGGACTGGCAGATTTTGTTTCCGGTAAAGACTTCATCGTGGTTCTCCATCATGCAGATGGCACTTCGGAAGATATCGCTGCCAGCCACTCTTACAACCAAAACCAGATAGAATGGTTCAAAGCAGGAAGTGCACTGAATTTGATTAGGAAACAGAATGCATAACACAAGTATCTTTTAGTAAAAGCCCGGTTGAAAAGCCGGGGTTTTTTATGTGGATGGGGTGGAGCATACCGCATTTGCCAAAAATACCTGCTTTTTATTTATAACCGTTGTGCTTTTTTTGATATTTCCGTCAGCCGGCTGACGGAAATTCCAATTCATATGGTATTTTACAGAAAAACAGCAACCTAATGTTGGGTATATAGGGATACAGTCCAATGCCACGTTACCGGCTGCTTCAAGTTAAGCGTTACAAATGTGAGTCCTGAGCAAAAAAGCAAACCTTTCGTTTCCCTGAATTTTTGTAGGTTTGTTTCCGGTTTCAAAATAATTATGAACTCCGGTCGTTATTTCATTATCAAAGAATCTGTGAAGCATAAAATCATTTTATTTCTTCTGTTGTCAGGGCTGGCTTTCCCAATGCTTTCTCACGCGCAAGGATATGGAAATTACACCTTTTCATTTCTGCAGGAACCGGTAACAGCACGTCTCGCAGCGCTCGGCAGCAACGTGGCCGCCATCGACGATAGTGACATCAATATCGCATTTGTCAACCCTTCGCTGATCAATCCGGCGATGAACAACGATCTGTCGCTGGCCTATGTCAACTTTTTTGCCGGCCTCAACTACGGGCTGGTGCAATTTTCGCACACATTCGACAAAGCAGGCAGCTTCCTTGTCGGCATCCGGTTTATGAATTATGGAAAATTCGACTATGCCGATGCTGCCGGTAACCGTGGCGGTACTTTTGGGGCTGCCGACTATGCACTGAGCATCGGCTGGGGACGAAAGCTCAGCTCACGCTTTTCCATTGGCGCTACCGGAAAGTTGATCTATTCCTATTACGAAACGTATAACTCCTTCGGCCTGGCGGTGGATGTAGCCGGAACTTACAAAAGTGCCGCCAACTGGATATTCTCGCTCACCGGAGCCAACATAGGTCTTCAGCTGAAACCTTATGTCCCCGGAACCAAAACCGCTCCCCTTCCCTTCGACCTGTCACTGGCACTCTCCAAAAAGCTGGAGCATGTTCCTTTCCGGTTTATCTTTGTTTACGACCACATAGAGCGATGGGATGTCAGCTATTACAACAGTGCAAGTCCTGCGGGAGGCTTTGACCCACTTACCGGCAAGCCCATAGCGCTCACCGGTTTTTCAAAATTCAGTAACCAGCTTTTGCGTCATTTTATCTTCGGAGGAGAATTCTTCATCGGAAAACATCTTATTCTCCGCGGTGCTTACAATTACCGCAGGCGTCAGGAGTTAAGCATCAGCCGGCGCATGGGTATGACGGGCTTTTCGTGGGGACTCGGACTGAAAATTTCCCACTTCAGCATCAACTACTCCCGATCCACATACCACCGGGCAGGATCCCCCAACTATTTCACCATCAGCACTTCGCTCGATGATTTTAAACGGTAATCTGTGGAACTAATAACTTTTTCCTTCACAACTTCTCAACTTCTCAACTTCACAACTTCTACTCTATATAACAAAAGAAGATTTCCTCCACATCTTCTTCCGCATAATCGGAAAGGTTTTTAATTTTGTACTTTTAAATTCGCAAAAGAAACGCAGCCCATGTATTTGTCTCGCCTTACGCTAACCCGGTTTAAGAACTACGAAGAAGCGGATTTTGATTTCAATGAAAAGATAAACTGCCTCGTAGGCGACAACGGGGCAGGGAAAACCAATGTGCTGGATGCCATTTATTATCTCTCGTTTACCAAGAGCTATTTCAATGCCATTGATTCACAGAACATCCTGCACCGGCAGGACTTTTTTGCCCTGCACGGTTATTATAAAAACCAACAGTCAACAGAAGACAAGGTGAGTTGTATTCAGAAACGTAACAGGAAAAAGCAGTTTCGCTTTAACAAAAAGGATTATGAGCGTTTTTCGGATCATATCGGTAAAATTCCACTGGTGATGATTTCGCCTTACGACCGCGACCTGATTAATGATGGCAGTGAGTTGAGACGGAAATATATTGATGGCGTGATTTCCCAATTCGACAAATTTTATCTGACCGGTTTACTGGATTACAACAAAGCCCTTCAGCAACGTAATGTTCTGTTGAAACAGTTTGCCGAGCAACACTACTTTGATGCGCTTTCGCTTTCCGTCTGGGACGAAAAGCTGGTAAAACCGGGAGAAGCCCTGTTTCAAAAACGCAAGCAGTTTCTTGAAGAGTTTAATCCGCTGTTCGACCGCTATTACCGCTATCTGTCGCAGGGAAACGAACAGGTGGAAATTAACTACAGCTCTCAACTCGAAGAGAAAAACTTTGACGAGTTGCTAAAGGATTCCGTCCAGCGTGACCGCGCGATGCGGTATACCGGCAATGGAATTCACAAAGATGACCTTGTCTTTCAAATGAACGGCTTTCCGGTAAAAAAATTCGGTTCGCAGGGACAGCAGAAATCTTTTGTGATAGCCATAAAGCTGGCACAGTTTGAATACATGCGGCTGAAAAAAGGTTTTAAACCCATTTTACTTTTCGATGATATTTTTGACAAATTAGATGACAAACGGGTGGCACAGATTGTGGATCTGGTAAGCCAGGAAAATTTCGGTCAGGTTTTCATCACCGACACCCAACCATCAAGAATTAGCAGTATCTTTGAAAAGATAAAAATTGACCACAAAATTTTCTTTGTGGAAAACGGAACCATCAGAGAACCAAAATGATAAAACGCGATAACCAGTACAGCCTGAAAGAGGCCATCGAACAGCTTATCCGGGCATACGGCATCAGCGACAAGTTGCTGGAGACAACGCTTACTGATTCATGGGAAGAAGTCGTGGGAGGTGTTTATGCTGCGCACACACAGAATCTGCGGGTAAAAGCCAAAAAACTGTTTGTACAACTTGATTCACCCGCTTTGCGCCAGGAGCTGATGATGCAACGTTCGGAGCTGATAAAGAAACTCAACAACAAAGTCGGTAAAAAAGTAATAGAGGATATCGTTTTCCGATAATGCTAATCTCCGAACTGGTGAAAAGACCTTCACTCGGGCGCGTTTATAATGCGTCCGTCCGTATTTATTTCGCGTAATTGATGGCTCTTGTCTCCCGGATCACCGTAATTTTTATTTGCCCGGGATAAGTCATTTCTTCCTGTATTTTCTTGGACAGATCGTAGGAGAGGCTGTCTGCCTGTGCATCCGTAATTTTATCGGCACCTACAATGACACGCAGCTCACGACCGGCCTGAATGGCATAAGTCTTCACTACACCCGGATAGCTGAGGGCAATCTCTTCCAGTTTCTTCAGCCGCTGGATGTACGCTTCCACAACCTCACGGCGGGCCCCCGGTCGCGAACCGGAAATAGCATCACACACCTGGACAATAGGTGCAATCAGCGTTTCCATCTCTATCTCATCGTGGTGTGCTCCAACGGCATTACACACATCAGGATGTTCTTTATATTTCTCCGACAGTTTCAGACCCAGCAAAGCATGGGGTAACTCGGCTTCGTTCTCGGCGATTTTACCAATGTCGTGCAGCAGGCCTGCGCGTTTGGCCTTTTTGGGATTCAATCCCAGTTCGGCAGCCATGGTGGCGCTCAGTTTGGCCACTTCGATGGAGTGCGACAGCAGGTTCTGGCCATACGACGAACGATAACGCATGCGTCCCACCAAACGAATCAACTCGTGGTGCATGTTGTGAATACCCAGGTCGATGACCGTGCGTTTTCCTGTTTCCAGTATCTCCAGCTCCACCTCTTTTTTCGTTTTTGTAACCACCTCTTCGATACGGGCGGGATGAATACGACCATCGGTTACCAGTTTTTGCAGCGACAGACGGGCAATCTCGCGACGTATAGGGTCAAAACCCGAGAGCAGGATAGCATCCGGTGTATCATCGATAATAATCTCAATGCCGGTGAGGGATTCCAGCGCACGGATATTACGTCCTTCGCGACCAATAATACGACCTTTAATGTCCTCACTATCAATATTAAAGACTGTTACCGTATTTTCAATGGCATGCTCGGAAGCCGTTCGCTGGATGGTTTCAATCACAATTTTTTTTGCAGTACGGTCAGCAGTCAGCCGGGCTTCTTCTGTGATTTCGCGAATCATCATCATAGCCTCCATTTTAGCCTCACCTTTCAGAGACTCGATCAGTTGTTCTCTCGCCTCATTGGCAGAAAGTTTACTAATGTTCTCCAACTGCTTCACCTGGCCGGCATGAATTTTATCAAGTTCTGCCTGTTTTTTATTAAGAATCTCCAGCTGTGCATTCAAATTAGCCCGCAGGGTAATTAGTTCATTATTTTTTCGTTGTGTCTCCTGAAGTTTTTGGTTCAGGGTTGCCTCTTTTTGGCGGATACGGTTTTCAGATTTCTGAATATTTCTGTTTTTCTCATCAACCAGTTTTTGATGTTCGCTTTTCAGTTGCAGAAACTTCTCTTTAGCCTGAAGAATTTTTTCTTTCTTTACCACTTCCGCTTTTTCCTTAGCCTCTTCGAGAATAGCGTGGCTTCTCTTCAATAACGCATTCCTAAGAAAATAGTATGTTAAAGCCACACCCCCTCCAACACTTGCCAAAACAAGCATTGCGTACATTATCATGTTTTCCATAAGTAAATAGTTTGTGTGGCAAACACCTGAAAATAAAAAACCCGCATAACCATGGAGCTAAAGTAAACTCCGGAAAAACATGAATAGGGTCGCCGTGATTTTCGAACGTCCAGCGTCTGCCAAAAGCAAATCCCACGAAGGTAAACAGGCCTGTTCTACAATCCGCTAAGCTTATCCCTAAAATTTGTAGTGTTGAGTTTACAAACATTAGATTATGCGGGCAAATCTTAAACTAAGAACGTTATTCTACCGATAACTGACTACTCAGGACTTCATCTATCTCTTTCAGTTTCAATTCCATTTCTTTCTCCCGAAAATCCTTTTTCTGCTCCAACTCCAATATTCCTACGGCATTTTGCAGTGCAATCATTGCCAGTAAATCCTGCTGGTCCTGATATTCATACGAATGAGCAAACTTGTTTATCGTATCCTCCACATAGCCGGCTGCTTTTCTGACCAACTCCTCCTGCTCACGCTGCACATTCATCTTGTAGGGCCTTCCGGCAATAATCACCTTGATATTTAATACTTTATCCTGCAAAATATTTCATTTATTTACTGATTACATCAATACTCCGGTTTATCTCTTCCAACAGTTCATTAATTATCTGAATTCCTTTCTCAACACCGAATTTATTTTCAAAGGCATTTGCCAAAGTTAATTTTAAAAATTCATTATTTTTTTTGTCCAACAATTCCTGAAGCGCTGCTAATTTCTCTTTCGTAGCATCCACTTCATTTTTAAGCTGTTTATTTTCAGCCGACAGCAAGCGATAATTCTCAATTAACTTCCTGACTTTGTATTCAATACCGGAAATTAGAACTTTTTCATTTGCCATTTGCTCAAAATATGCTGCGCTACAAAAGTAATTATTTTCACACTCCGCTGCAAGTAATCGGGCGAAAAAGAACACAGACTTTTAGAAAAATTCACAAAAAAGTCGCTTAACATCTCTATGTCCGTTACTTATAAAAACTTTTTTTACTGAAAATTCTCCTGTACCGGCTTTTAATTCATCCGTTGTAATAATGATTTTTTTTTGGGCGGCCCGGCGCGCAAGGCTATCACGGGCTGTCCGCTCATAGTCCTCGTTGGCAGCACTTTTCAGCTAAGCGGGACAAAGAGCTCCCCTGTCGCTTTTGTCCCGCCAGGCTTCAATTAGTGCTACCCCCTCCGGGCTATCCGCTCCATCCCTGCCGCAAAGAGAGACGATGGGACGGGGGGACGAAGAGACAAAGAGAGGGGGCGAAGTTGCGAAATAGAAACAAAACACCTGACCATTGTTTGACTACTGAATGACAACTGTTTGACAGCGAGCAAAGCGAGCGCTGACAATCGAATGACAATTGTTTGACTACTGTTTGACAATTTTTCATACCTTGTGAGGCGAAAACCCTAAATGCTAATTATGAACGAAGATTTTTTATACTACCTGTGGAAATACCACTTGCCGGGGAAAACACTGGCCGGTAGCAAAAATGAAAAAATAGATATTCGACATCCCGGTCAACAAAATTACGACAGCGGCCCTGATTTCTTTAATGGAAACATCAAAATTGATGACACACTGTGGGCTGGCAACATCGAAATACACACAAAATCTTTCGACTGGTATCGCCACGGGCATCAAGACGACCCGCACTATGACAGCATCATCCTGCATGTGGTTTACGAAGATGACCGGCCTGTCCGCCGGAAAAACGGAGAACTTATTCCCACGCTGGTACTGAAAGACAAATTTGATGAGAAGTTGTATGAAAAATACCGGGGATTCCTGCTCTCAAAACAATGGATTCCGTGCCAGGACGACATTGTGAAAGCCGGGCATTTTGAAATTCTTAACTGGTTGCACCGGCTTGCCGTCGAACGTCTGGAACGAAAAGCCAAAGAAATTGAACAAATGCTACGCGAGAGCAAAAACGATTTCAGAGAAATATTTTACCGGAAAATGCTCCGCAGTTATGGATTTAAAACCAACTCGGAAGCCTTTGAACAATTGGCCTTTTCGCTGCCTTTTTCCGTGCTGGCCAAACACAAGTACCATTTGCCGCAACTCGAAGCGCTGCTTTTTGGGCAGGCCGGCATGCTACAGGAAAACCTCAATAATGAGTACCCCAAACAGTTACAGGCTGAATATCAGTTCCTCTCGCAGAAATACGGGCTTAAAGCCATGCAACCTGAAGTATGGAAATTTATGCGGATGCATCCCCGGAATTTTCCAACCATCCGCATAGCTCAGTTTGCCCATCTCTTTTGCCGCTCTACGGCTCTCTTGCAGAAAATTCTTGAGGCAGAAAAGCTCACAGATGTCATTAGCCTGTTACAAACCGAAGCATCCGGATACTGGCTGACACATTTCCGTTTTGACAAGCCCGGCACATCCAGACCGAAAAAGATGGGGAAACCGTCGCTTCATCTTATTCTTATCAATACCATTATTCCCTTCATTTTTGTTTACGGAAAGCGTACCAACCGGCAGCATCTCTGCGAAAAAGCAGTGGATTGGCTAATATCCCTGCCGCCGGAGAAGAATTATATTACACGTAATTTCATCCTGTTAGGAATAAAACCGGAGAATGCCATGCAATCACAGGCACTCATCCAATTGAAAACGTTTTACTGCAAAAATAAGCGATGTTTACATTGTGCAATAGGCCATCAACTGTTAAAGTCAACCCGTTTTTAACAGCCTCTCGAATCATTTTATTTTCAAATGGAAAACACTACCTTTGCACACGAAATTTAAATGCCGGTAAAGGATGAAAAAAACAGCAATAAACGCCATACATCGACAAATGGGAGCGAAAATGGTGGAATTTGCCGGTTGGGATATGCCGGTGCAGTTTGAAGGAATAAGCATTGAGCATACAACCGTTCGTACCAAACTGGGGGTTTTTGACGTATCGCACATGGGCGAATTTTGGGTGGAAGGCCCTCACGCTTTTGCACTGATTCAAAAAATTACCACCAACGATGTGGCGGCTCTGGCCGATGGAAAAATACAGTACAGCTGTCTGCCCAACGGCAAAGGTGGCATTGTGGACGATTTGCTTGTCTACCGTTTCAATACCGAAAAATATTTACTGGTGGTGAATGCTGCCAATATCGACAAAGACTGGGCACATGTCAACAACCAAAACGATGGTAATGCCCGACTCACCAATGTTTCCGATGAAGTTTCGCAACTGGCCATTCAGGGTCCGCTGGCGCTGAAAGCTATGCAGAAACTGACAGATGCAAGTGTGGAAAATATGGAATACTATACTTTTAAGGTGGTTGAGTTTGCCGGTGTTCCCGATGTTATCTTCTCCACCACAGGCTACACCGGTTCCGGCGGTTGCGAAATTTATATGCCCAACAACGCGGCTGAAAATATTTATAAAGCCGTTTTGGAAGCCGGCGAAGAATTCGGCATAAAACCCATTGGCCTCGGCGCGCGCGACACCCTGCGCCTCGAAGCCGGTTTTTGCCTTTACGGCAACGATATTGATGATACCACCTCCCCCATTGCTGCCGGCCTGGGATGGATTACCAAGTTCACCGATGGCAACAATTTCATCGACCGTCCGTTGTTTGAAAGCCAGAAAGTCAACGGCGTTCCCCGTCGTTTAAAAGGATTTGTCATGGTTGACAAAGGCATTCCCCGCCACGGATATGAAGTAGTTGACACCGAGGGCAATGTCATCGGGCATATCACTTCAGGAACCATGTCGATCATGTTACACAAAGGCATTGGCATGGCTTACATCGACAAACCTTACTGGAAAGAGGATTCCGAAATTTATATTAAGATACGCAACAAACAATTAAAAGCCGTTGTAACCCGGCCGCCTTTTTATAAGGCATAGGCTGCTGTTTTTATGTCGCCGCAAAAAACCATAGAAGTCATTCTTGCCCCACGGTTGTTTTCTAATATTTCAACCCCGAAACCTTATGTTGTAGTGGTAACGGATGTTTTTCGTGCCACTACTTCCATTTGTGCCGCACTGGATTACGGCATAAAAGCCATTATCCCTGTGAAACGTATCCGCCATGCCCGTTTTCTCGGAAGGCTGGGATATATCGTAGCAGCAGAACGCAGCGGAAGTAAGGTGAAATTTGCCCATCTTGACAATTCAGCTACTTCATTTTTCCATTCCATATTTAAAGGAAAGGAGATTGTTTATTCCACCACCAACGGAACAAAAGCTATCAAAATGGCTTCTTCGGCATCTGAAATTGCCATTGGAAGTTTTGTGAACCTGAATGCACTGGCGGGCTGGCTCAATAAACAAGATAAAAATGTTATCATTTTGTGTGCCGGCTGGAAAAACAGAGTCAACATGGAAGACAGCCTTTTTGCCGGTGCCTTGTCAGAAATTCTCATGGACCAATACGGTTTTACCACCGATTGCGATTCTGCAAAAATGGCACTGGATCAGTGGGATATAGCCAAAGGTAATCTTTTGGGATACATTGACAAATCCGCTCACCGTAACCGTCTGCGTGACCTCGTTTCCGACAGACTATTAAAATACACTTTCACGCTAAATTCCAGCAAGGTAGTGCCGGTTTTAAAAAGATACAAAATAGTACCCGCCAAAGATTAATGTCATGTCAAGCATATTTTAGCACAGCCAAACCTTGACCTTTTCGCCACTATCTTCGTTAAAAATTTTAACAATAGCTACGGCTATTCTGAAAATTTTGCCTTGATATTGACAAAAATTTCTGCGGCTTACTGCACACAATACACTTGACATGGCATTAGTAACGATACTTGTTTTTCCACTTGTTTTTCAATGATTTACGCATTTGTTGTTCCCGCGGGTTGTTGCCCGGTTCAAAAAGTGTACTCCCACTGATTTTTTCCGGAAGGAATTCCAAATCCGTAAAATTGCCTTCATAATCGTGGGCATACCGGTAATCTTTACCATATCCCATCTCTTTCATAAGGCCCGTGGGAGCATTACGCAAGTGTAGCGGAACCGGCAGGTTTCCGGTTTTCTTCACCAGCGATTGTGCTTTTTTAATGGCCGCATACGCCGCGTTGCTTTTGGGCGAAGCGGCCAGATAAATGGCTGTCTGCGAAAGGATAATCCGGCTCTCAGGCCAGCCGATTTTGTTCACAGCATCAAAACAGGTATTAGCAAGTAAAAGAGCGTTGGGGTTGGCGTTGCCAATATCTTCCGAGGCAAGAATCAGCATGCGCCGGGCAATAAATTTGGGGGCTTCGCCAGCTTCAACCATGCGCGCCAGCCAATATACCGCCGCATTGGGGTCACTGCCCCGCAACGACTTGATAAAAGCCGAAATAATGTCATAATGCATCTCGCCCTGCTTGTCGTAAAGGACAATATTCTCCTGAATCGTCCGGCTAAGGTTTTCGTTGTTGATAACAAGCCGTTCTTTGCCTCTTTTTTCCTGCTGTACAAAAAGTTCCAGTGCGTTGTAAAGCTTTCGGGCATCGCCACCCGAAATGCGCAGCAAGGCTTCCGTCTCCTTTATTTCTATGGGTAAGCCGTGCTGTTCCGACAGCCGTTTTACAGCTTTCTCCGCCAGTTTATTCAGGTGGGTTTTTTCCAACGGTTTCAAAACATAAACCTGGCATCGCGACAAGAGCGGCGAAATCACCTCAAACGAAGGATTTTCCGTAGTCGCGCCGATGAGTGTGATAACACCTTTCTCCACGGCACTCAGCAACGAATCCTGTTGTGATTTGCTAAAACGATGAATTTCATCAATAAACAGGATGACATTGCCGGCATACTGCGAAGCCGACTCAATTACTCTGCGCACATCTTTCACTCCCGCGCTCACCGCATTCAGTGTGTAAAACGACAGGCTAAACCGTTCGGCAATGATATGCGCCAACGTGGTTTTCCCCACTCCCGGCGGCCCCCAGAGAATCATCGAAGGTATGTTCCCCGAAGTAATCACCTTGCGCAAAATACCCTCTTTGCCCACCAGTTCTTCCTGTCCGATAAATTCGTCCAGCGTATCCGGACGCAACTGTTCTGCTAACGGAATGGCCATATTATGCTTTTGTTTGTCTTACAAAAATACGGTAATTTTTTTCACCTTTCAGAAGGCCTTGCCGCCCCCTCCGGTTTGAGTGTCTTCGCTTAAACATAAAATAATAGCTAAGTGCCGATAGAACACAAGAACTAATAATGTTGACGCTACCTTTTAAGAAAAATACGCACCGAAGTTTTTTATCTTTGCGAAAATTATTTAACCATGAAATTATTGATGATTTATTGCGAACGTTTTGCTTACGAGCCTGTTAGTAAAACGCTGGAAGACTTTCCCGAAATAAATAATGGAGCCGAATTTGAGGATAGTCTTGTAGCTTTCATCCAAACTGAAGAAGCCGATGAAGAGAACATGAAACCGGTGGAAACCAAGCTGATAAAAAATATGAAATGGGGCGCTAAGAAAAACGACACCCGCAAGGTTGTCCTCCACTCTTTTGCCCATTTGTCGGAAAGTAAAGCCGAACCGCACTTCACCAAAGAACTCTTCGACAAAGCCGAAGCCCGCATGAAAAATGCCGGTTACGAATGTGGGCAGACTCCGTTCGGCTATTTTCTGGATATCGACATGAAAGCTCCCGGCGTTTCCAGTGCCCGGATTTTTAAAAGTTTTTAAGTGGTTTATTTTAAAAACAATTTCTTTTCCTTAATGGTCCGGGCCACGGTCATAGGCACGTAACGTTCCCATTCGGGATTACCCTCCTGAATCATTTTTAACACTTCCCGCGATTTTATAAACATCTGCTCCGACAGTTCACTTTTCAGGTCAAGGATAAAGCGGTCTTGAATCAGGTAATCATAAAGAATCCGGATATCTTCCTCTATCTCAATGTTTTTTGAGTCGATCATTCGCTTTTCTTTTCCATCTTTTTTCAGCGTAGGATAAATGTAAAGCTTCATATTTTGAGGAAAGAGCATCCCCATCGCCTGCAGGATGCCACCTTTCAGATTTTTGTAATACCGTTTGTCCATCACCTTTTCCAGCGTAGGAACTCCCATGACAATGCGCAGATTTTTAATCTTGAATTGCGAGAAAAAATCTACCAGCTTATAATATTCCTCAAAATCGGAGATCATTACATTTTGGCCAATGTCATTCAGCATGTTGACCCGTTCCAGAAAATCGCGGTCGTCCACCTCCCCTTTTGAAAGCAGGTTGTTCAGGGATATTTCACAAAAGGAGAGTGTATTTTTCAATTCATAATCTTCATCCTTTTGAAAAAGCTCCATGCTTTTTCGCAAAATATCCCTCGCAACGTAAGTTATGGGCCTGAAACCGCCGCGAAAGGCCAGCACGTTTTTCTTGTAAAGCATCTCGGAGGGCTGCTGAACATTCCCGTATTTGTCGAACATCATGGCGCGTGCCATACCGTTTTTCACCAACTGCACAGCCAGCAGGCGGTTATCCACATAATCCAAATCCTGACCGGACATGCGAAGCGCAGTAATGCGGAACCTGTCCGGCGAAAGATTGTCCATGAGCGAAATCAGAAACTGCGAAGAGTCGTTGTGAAAATATTTGCAGGCATACAACAGGTTTACTCCCAGCGTACCCAGCGTAGCCTGCTGCAGCAGCCCATCATTTTCCAAAAGTTTAACATGCAGTGCAACGGTATTGGATTTAGCCCCGGAATGTAACTGAAACTTTACCCCCATCCAGCCGTGGGCATAATTCGTTTTGGTGTAATTCAATACTTCTACCGTATCGGCGAAAGCAAAAAAGCTACTCTCCGGGCGCTTTTCTTCCAGCAGTTTTACAACCTCATGATATTCGTGGTGCAACATTTTCAGCAGCCGTTCTTCCGAAACATGCCTGCCTTCCTTGTTGTCATTATAATTAGCATCGCTAAAACGCTTGTCATAAGCCGAAATGGTTTTGGCAATGGTTCCCGAAGCCCCGCCCGACATAAAAAACTGCCGCGCCACCTCCTGCCCGCCGCCAATCTCGGCAAAGCTCCCATAGAAGTCCGTATCCAGGTTTATTTGCAGTGCTTTTCTGCTTGTGGGGATGATATCGTGTTTCATAATTCCAAGTTGATATGCGTTAAATATTTTTCATCCTAAAATCGTTTTGCATCCGGCTAATAATTAAGGAAAGTTATGAGTATTATTCATTTCTTCTCCTCTAAAAGTTTCTCCAGCCCTTTCATCTCGTCCCGCAGATGTGCCGCCTCAATAAAATCCAGTTGTTTGGCAGCCTTCTGCATCTCCTTTTTTGTCTTTTCGATGGCCTCCTGTATGGCCGGCCGGCTCATGTATTGCACCACCGGGTCGGCGGCAATACCGGCTTCTTTTTCCACATACACTCTCTCATTCTCCTTTCTGGAATCGGCGACAACGGTTTGCCCCATAATGGCATCCGTGGACTTAAAGATTTGGCGTGGGGTAATACCATATTTGATATTGTAAGCCATTTGTTTTTCGCGTTTGCGGTTCGTCTCCTCTATGGTTCGCTGCATGGAGCCGGTCATCTTGTCCGCATAAAAAATCACTCTGCTGTCTAAGTTCCGGGCCGCGCGGCCGGATGTTTGCGTCAGCGACCGTTCGGAACGTAAAAAACCCTCTTTGTCCGCATCCAAAATGGCCACCAGCGATACTTCCGGCAAATCCAGCCCTTCGCGCAAAAGGTTCACCCCTACCAGCACATCAATATTTCCGAGGCGCAAATCGCGCATAATTTCAATACGGTCCAGCGTATCCACGTCCGAATGAATATAGCGGGATTTTATATTGAGATTCATAAGATATTTGGTCAGCTCTTCGGCCATCCTTTTGGTGAGCGTGGTTACCAATACACGCTGTCCGGCTTTTATGGTATGGTCAACTTCGTCCAACAAATCATCGATCTGATTCAGGCTGGGGCGTACTTCAATCTTTGGTTCCAGCAGGCCCGTTGGCCGGATAATCTGTTCCACCACCACGCCTTCCGCCTTTTGCAGTTCATAATCGGCCGGGGTGGCACTTACGTAGATAGTTTGTCCGGAAAGTTGCTCAAACTCATCAAATTTCAACGGCCGGTTATCCATGGCCGAAGGCAGACGAAAACCATACTCTACCAGGTTTTGCTTCCGCGAACGGTCACCACCATACATAGCCCTGACCTGCGGAATGGTAACATGACTTTCGTCGATGACCGTAATATAATCCTCCGGAAAATAGTCGAGCAGACAAAAAGGACGCGAGCCGGAACTACGCCCATCAAAATAGCGGGAGTAGTTTTCAATGCCGGAACAATATCCCAGTTCACGCAACATTTCCACATCGTAACTCACACGGTCTGCCAACCGCTTAGCTTCCTGATGTTTCCCTATCTCATGATAATAATCCACCTGCTTTTGCATGTCCATCTGAATCTCAACAATAGCAGAACTCATTTTGTCTTTGGTGGTAACAAAAATATTGGCCGGATAGATGGTAAGCGTATCCATGTCGTTGATACGTTTCCCGGAAAGGGGGTCAATGGACTCCAGCGTTTCAATCTCGTTGCCCCAGAAAATAATACGAAAAGCATCATCCGCATAAGCGGGATACACATCCACCGTGTCGCCTTTCACGCGGAAATTACCCCGGCCAAGTTCCATCTGTGTACGCGAATAGAGCGCATCCACTAAATCGTTCAGCAACTTCTGACGACTCAGCGCCTGTCCTTTTTGCAAAACCACCACATTGCTGGTAAAATCTTCCGGATTTCCAATACCGTAAATGCACGAAACAGAACTTACCACAATCACATCCCGCCTGCCCGAGAGCAGCGCAGAGGTGGTACTCAGCCGCAGTTTCTCTATCTCTTCGTTTATGGAAAGGTCTTTTTCAATATAAGTGTTGGTTACCGGAAGATAGGCTTCCGGCTGATAATAATCATAATACGAAACAAAATATTCGACCCTGTTTTCAGGAAAGAACTGTTTAAACTCACCGTAAAGCTGTGCCGCCAGCGTTTTGTTGTGGCTCAGCACCAAAGCGGGACGGTTCACCCGCGCCAGCATATTGGCAATGGTAAATGTTTTTCCCGAGCCGGTTACGCCGAGCAACACCTGTGCCTCATCGCCCCGCCGCAGACCATCCACGAGCTGTGCGATAGCTTCCGGCTGGTCGCCGGTAGGCTCGTATTCCGATGTAAGTTTGAAATGCATTACCCGGCAAAAATACGGTTTTTAGCCCTTCCGGGCAAATAATACAAACTTTTTGCAACAAACATAAAGATTCGTTACAAGCTGATTATAAATATATTAAATGCGAAAATATTGGAGGAAATCCGGAATTAAAAATCTGCCAGGTTGCCTTCTTCATCAACAATGACATCCCAGTTGACAAATGCCACTTTGCCATCACGCAAATAGAAATCAACCATAATCTCTTCAAAGGAGAGCCTGGTTTCGCCCTCTTCTGTTTCCTTATCGAAATCGGGAATGCCATTGCGCGTCATCAGGTCTATGGCCTGCTTTTCCGTCATACCGATAACCTTTTCGCCGAAGAGTGTGGCATCGGAATAATCGGTTTCTATGCCAGCCACCACCTGCCGGGTTACCCCTTCAAAAAAGACGGAAAGCCCTTTATCCTGGTAATGTAAAAGCACTGCGTTAAGTTCTTCATCCCCCTCAAAATTATCCACCTCTTCCGGCTCACCCAATGCAGAGACCACTTTTTCCATATCCATACCAAACTTCAGGTTGCCAAGACCCTTTTTTGGAATTATTTCATATGAACTAATCATTTTTCGTTTATTTTATTGATTCTTATTCTGTTATAAATTATTTTCTATTTAAAAGGGGAATCCGGTTCTTTGGCCATGTGTTGATAGACCAGTTTATCAAGAAATCCGGAGAAAAACTTACTCAGAAAGACAGTCAGTTTCCCCTGTGTTGTCAGCACCATAGATGTTTTCCGTTTTTTTACCGACTGGTAAATATGTACGGCCACATCTTCAGCCGGCATAATTTTCCCCTCTTCCAAAGGCGATTTTCCCTGTTCGGAGCCATCGGCAACCAACGCCGTATTACGAATGTTGGAAGCGGTAAAACCGGGATATGCCATCAACACATGCAGTCCTGTTTTCATATTTTCGATACGCAGGCTTTCCATAAACCCGTGAATGGCAAATTTCGAAGCCGAATATCCCGTTCTTCCGGGAAGCCCTTTAATGCCGGCCACCGAAGAAACGGCTACCACCGAACCCTTTGTCTCTAACAAAAACGGCAGCGCATATTTCGTGCAATAGACCGTTCCCCAAAAATTCACATCCATAACACGCTTCAACACCCCGGGTGTTGTATCATTAAACAGCGCCCGCATTGAAATACCGGCATTATTTATCAGTACATCTATTTTCCCGAAAGCTTCTTTCGCGTTAAAAATAAAATTCTTACAATCATTTTCAAGGGCGACATCCATCAGAAAAAAAGCAGCTTTCCCTCCCTCTGCAGCAATTTCCGAAACAATCTCCTTCAATTTATCCCCGCTTCGAGCGCCCAGAAATACAGACGAGCCATGCCGTGCAAACACAAATGCAAGCGCTTTTCCAATGCCCGAACTGGCTCCGGTGATGACAACTACTTTATCCTTCATATAATCCTTTTTCTGATGTACAATGATAGAAAGATTTCTTTTAAAAAAATCCTTTTTCCGGGAAATTGGCTGCGAAATAACGAAATATTTTGAATTTTTAACAAAAAGTCCCGAAAAACTTAACCATTACACAAAATTATAGTAATTTTATAGCCAACCCATTAAAACTTAAAATTATGGCAAAAGTACTTTTGGAAATTGATGAAGTGAAAATTTACCGTCCCCGCAAAAGATGGCATCTCTATTTTGTGGTAGTTGCCGACCATCCTGCCGAAAAAGACAAAATGATTGTGGCTACCCTGCCGCAGGAACCTTTCCTGCTCACCAGCCGTCACAACAATGAGTATCAGTTTGACACCAACCAGCAAGGCTCCGAAGGACTTTTTGTGCTAAGCCGCGAAATGCCAAAAGACCGTGAAATCAATGTTCAGTTCTATTTGCGACACAGCCGCAAAGCCACGCGTGATCTGGGCGAAATACTCAACGACATCAAAACCGGAATTGGCGGTGATGCTTTGGGAATTATAACCGACATCGTAGGAACAACCGGTATCCCCTGGCTGGTAATTGCCAAAAAATCAATTTCCCTTATCGGGAAAATTTTAGAAGAAATTCCAGACAAAGATTTTGGATTCCTTAGCGCCTTTGAGCGTTTCGGCCCCGAATTCGAGAGCCAGACCGACATCGACCGCGAAAAAGATTTTACCGGTGATGCTTCGCTGGTTTACAGTTGGACACTGGACGAGGATTAGCCGGGAAATACATAATACGGTTAACATTCAGACCTTGTATGGAAATAATTTCTTCTTTGATCCAGGAAAATCTTCCCAACTTACCCAACCCTTGTTTTTAAATTTCCTGTCAGGATTACAAGTTAAACCAACATCCTCAAGATAGCGTCTGCGTAAATGGTATTCTTTCCGGGATTTAATCTTCAGATTGCGTGTAGCTTGCTTTGCTTCCTTATTTCTTTTTTGCGACTGCATTATAAATTAAGGCAATGACCAGGCCGCCTATAGCGCCGTCAACAAATCCCCAGGCAGCACCAATAATACCGCCCAGAAAGGTTGGTTTAAATCCGATATAAACTGAGGACATTACATTAACGATATTTGTAGCCCATCCAAATATGGCGACCCATCCGAGAAACAACATACACAATGCCCACGCGGCGCCAAGGCCAATTGCCAATCCTTTTACATTTAACTTTTCCATTTTTCCTCCTTCTTTTTTAAATTTATTATAACGTCTGAATCAGCCGCCGGGGTACGTACAAGGCCGGCTGCAACTTTAATTTTTGACTCAATATATTCTTTCAGAGCAACGGCATTATTCAGTCGCTCATCCTTTGCACTGTAGAGAAATGTAACGACACCCGCCTCAACTTCCGCCAGAATATCCTCAACTTTTCCCGGGTTAGCCTCCAATTCGGCAAAATACCTGGTTTTGAACCCTGTCCACTTAGCCGGGTTATGTCCATACCAGTGTCGTAGTTCGGTGGAAGGAGCAATTTCCTTTACCCAGAGGTTAATCTTCGCTTTCTCTTTCGACACTCCTCGTGCCCACAACCGATCAACAAGAATACGATGCCCGTCTGCCTCCTCAGGCGCTCCGTACACTCTCTTAATCCGGATTGTGATTTGCTTTCCGTGCATATCCAGGTTGTGTAAAAATATGATTAAATGGTAAATATACATAATCCCGTTTCATATTCCCGAATATAATGGAAATTTTTCCTGTTTTTGCAGCAAAATAGAAATATTCTAATTAAAAAATTTAGTGATTTCTTGACCTTTCTTATATCTTTGCAACACTTTTTTGAAATGCTCAAAAACACTAAAAAATGAAAAAACATAATTTTTATGCAGGGCCATCCATACTGCCGGAGGTTACCCTGAAAAAAACGGCAGAAGCCATCAAAGACTTTGCCGGTACCGGTATTTCTTTAATGTCCATTTCGCACCGCAGCAAAGAGTTTGTGGCCGTTATGGACGAAGCACAGCAACTTTTTAAGGATTTGCTGAACATCCCCGAAGGATATTCCGTTCTTTTCCTCGGAGGTGGAGCCAGCACACAGTTTGCCATGATTCCTTATAACCTGCTCGGCAAAAAAGCCGCTTACCTGAATACGGGTGCCTGGTCAACAAAAGCCATCAAAGAGGCTAAACTGTTTGGCGAAGTGAATGTGGTTGCTTCTTCGGAAGACAAAAATTTTACCTACATCCCCAAAGGATACGTCATTCCGGAAGATGCTGATTATTTTCATATTACGACCAACAACACCATTTACGGTACGGAAACCAAAACCGATTTGGATGTGCCGGTTCCTTTGATTGCCGACATGTCGTCTGACATTTTAAGTCGCCCGGTGGACGTTTCCAAATATGCCCTGATTTATGGTGGTGCACAGAAAAATCTCGCTCCTGCCGGCGTTACTTTCGTCATCATCCGCGACGACATTCTCGGCAAAACGGATCGGGCCATTCCCTCCATGCTCAACTACAAAACTCATATTGACAAGGGCAGTATGTTTAACACGCCTCCGGTATTTGCTGTCTTTGCACTATTGCAGACCTTGCGCTGGCTGAAAGATTTGGGTGGTGTGGAAGAGATACATCGTATCAACGAGAAAAAAGCCGCGCTGCTTTACGACGAAATTGAGCACAATACTTTCTTTAAAGGCACCGTTAACAAAGAAGACCGCTCACTGATGAATGTCTGCTTTGTGATGAACGAAGGCATGGAAGACAAGGAAAAAGCTTTTCTTGACTTTGCCACAGCCAAAGGTATGGTAGGCGTCAAAGGTCACCGCTCGGTAGGCGGATTCCGTGCTTCGCTCTACAATGCGCTTCCCATGGAAAGCGTAGAAGCACTCGTTGCTTGTATGAAAGAATTTGAACAAATCAACAAATAACAGGTAAGACACCTGCTAACTGTATTTTAAGTACTAACTAAATCTTTTTGAACTATGACAAAAGTTCTTGTTGCCACGGTAAAGCCTTTTGCAGAAGCTGCCGTGAATCAGATTAAATCCACTTTTGAAAAAGCCGGATACGACTATGTATTTTTTGAAAAGTATGAAAGTCAGGATGATTTAAAGAGGGCTGTGGCCGATGCCGATGCCCTCATCATCCGCAGCGACAAAATAACGGAAGAAATTATGGATGCTGCGCCAAAACTGAAAATTGTGGTTCGTGCCGGTGCCGGTTTTGACAACGTGGACCTTGCCGCCGCCACGGCCCGTAACATTGTAGTGATGAATACGCCCGGACAAAATTCCAATGCTGTGGCCGAACTGGTTTTGGGAATGATGGTTTTTCAGGCCCGGAATCATTTTAACGGGAAACCGGGAACCGAACTGAAAGGGAAAAAACTGGGTATCCACGCTTACGGCCACGTGGGTAAAAACGTAGCCCGCATTGCCAAAGGCTTCGGTATGGAAGTCTTTGCTTTCGATCCTTTTGTTGACAAAGCAGACATCGAAGCCGACAGCATAAGCGTTGTTGACAATGCCGAAGAGTTGTATAACACCTGCGACTACGTCAGCCTGCACATTCCTGCCAACAAACACACCATCAAATCCATCAACTTCGCGCTCCTCTCAAAAATGAAAGAAGGCGCCACGCTAATAAACACAGCACGCAAAGAGGTAATTGATGAAGAGGGTTTGTTGAAGATGTTTAATAACAGAAACGATTTCAGTTACATCGCGGATATCGCTCCCGATAACCGGGAAAACATTGAAAAGGAATTTAGCGACCGCTGCTTTTTCACACCCAAAAAAATGGGTGCACAAACAGCCGAAGCTAACCTCAATGCCGGCATAGCCGCTTCAAACCAGATTATTGCCTTTCTTGAAAAGGGTGACATAACTTTTAAAGTAAACTAATTTATTAATATAACTTTTGCCCCTCTTGGGGACTACTCTGCTATTTCGTAAGAGATGGCATGACAAATGTTTTAAATAAACAAAATTATGATGTACAACGAAAATAAGAATGAAGAGAAAAACGGTCAGACAGAAAAACAAGAACGCCCCGGAACATTTTTTCGCTTTGAAGACCTGCGTATTTACCATAAGTCACTGGATTATGTTACCTGGCTACAGGATGTAACCACGCTGTTTCCCGAAAGTGATAAAACACAACTCGCTGTGCGATTTAACGATTCGGCCCGCAACATTGCTCTTTATATTGCCGAAGGCTCCGCCCGTAACAAAACACAGTTTATCTATTATCTGCGCATGGCCAAAAGTGCTATCCGCCAGTGCATGGTCTATACCACACTCTCTTACGGACTAAATATTATGAGCGAATCGCATGAGGACGAGTCGCGAACCCAGCTGATGGAAATGACCAAAATGGTGGGCGCCCTCATATCCTCACTGCAGCGTTCGTTGAACAACCACGGACAATACAACAACGGATATCACAACCATAACAACGGCAACGGACAATACAACAACGAGCCTATGCCGCGAGATCCCAATATCCGCTCCGATTATTTGCCTGAAGATTAAGAAATACTTTTATATTCGGCTTGTGGCAACAACAAGCCGAATTTTTTCTCTCATTAAATTAAGGAGAACATTATGGCAGTTTTAAAACCTTTCAAAGGGCTCAGGCCGCCCAAAAAACTGGCGGAAAAAGTCGCCTCCCGCCCCTATGACGTACTGAACTCAAAAGAAGCCCGCATCGAAGCAGCCGGCAACCCCTATTCACTGCTGCATATCATCAAACCGGAAATTGACCTGCCGGAGGATACTAATATTTACAGCGAAGCCGTTTACCAAAAAGCAAAAGAAAATTTTGAGAAATTCAAGGCTAAGGGCTGGCTGAAACCGGACACCGACAAATATCTTTATATCTATGCCCAGACCATGTATGGCAAAAAGCAGTACGGGATAGTGGGTTGTGCCAGCGTGGACGATTACATGAATAATGTGATTAAAAAACACGAGCTGACACGCAAAGATAAAGAAGAAGACCGCATGAAACATGTGCGTGCGACCAACGCTAACATGGAACCGGTATTTTTCACCTATCCCGCCATCGACAAAGTCGATAAAATTGTAGCCGGCTTTGTAAAAAATAATGCACCGGAATACAATTATATCTCCGACGACGACTTCGGCCATCATTTCTGGGTCATCCGTGATAAGAAAATTATCAACCGGCTGGTGGAATTGTTTGCCATGCTCCCATCCACTTACGTGGCTGATGGTCATCACCGTACGGCTGCTGCCGCTTTGGTGGGAGATGAAAAGCGTAAGGCTAATCCCAACCACACCGGCAACGAAGAGTATAATTACTTCCTTGCTGTGCATTTTCCGGCTAACCAGTTGACCATTTTTGATTACAACCGGGTTATCAAAGACCTTAACGGAATGACCAAAGAAGTGTTGTTAGAGAAGCTGGCCGCTTCTTTTAATATTCGGGAAGTGGGACCGGGGGCTTACCGTCCCGAAAGGCTACACAATTTCTCGATGTATCTCGATGGCATGTGGTACTCACTGACGGCCAAAAGAGACACTTACGACGATACCGACCCCATTGGCGTGCTGGATGTAACCATTCTGACACATGAAGTATTGGACCCGTTGTTCAACATCAAGGATTTGCGTACCGACAAACGCATTGACTTTATAGGTGGTATCCGCGGCCTTTGCGAACTGAAAAAACACGTGGACAGTGGTGAAATGGCTGTTGCTTTTGCGCTCTGGCCTGTCAGCATGGATCAATTGATAAATATTGCCGACAGCGGCAAAATTATGCCGCCAAAGACCACTTGGTTTGAGCCTAAACTCCGGTCGGGACTGGTAGTCCACGAATTGGATTAAGGAATAAAAAGCGGACTCCGGTTTAACCGATATTATCCTGAAGCACCTTACCCATTTGTCCGGTTAGACAGATAAGGTACATTTATCAGTTTAAACTTCTTTCCCTGAATTGTTTTTGCATCCTCCACCCTGAACTTACCGGAATAAACACGGACAGCCCAACCGTGCGGAGCCTCATCTACAAACCGGTGTAAGGAGCGTAATCTGCCCGTTGTCCCGGGCTTTACTTCAATCGGGATAACCATATCCTTCCGGGAATAGACATAATCCACTTCAGCCTGGGCATTGATGTTCTTCGGCACCCAGAAGTTCAGCTTCGACCGCACCGAAGGCATCCGGGCCAGTAATTCCTGCCCGGTAATATGCCCGGCAATCCTGCCTTTAAAAACCTGATCAATTTGCCTCGAAAGGATAAGCTCCTTCTGCAAACCGGCCGAATGATTTACTATGCCGGTATCCAGCATCAGCAACTTGGGCGACATCCGAAACTTTTCCTCCAGCGGCAGCCTCACCTTTGTAACAGGGTAAAATCAGCTGTAACAGCATAGCCTTTTCAAGTACCCTGAAAGCTTCACCCATTTCGCACGAACGGTAAGGTGAATCACCAAACTTCTCAAAAATTATCCTGCTGCCGGCATACCGAAAGGCAGAACCGATAATGTAACGGATAACCCGGGCCATATTGTGCCACGAGAAACAGATATAATTTCAAGGCCAAATTTGCACATTAATTTGTTTGGATGATCATGTTGTGCTGAACTTGGATTTTCTTTAGCTTAAGAAATTAATCGATTTTCTTGAAGGGAGGAATGCACCACAACGGTTTGACCATGTGCAGTGCGGATTTTTATTGTGCTTTACTTTATTGAGTCCGGTCTAAAAAGGTTATAATTTGATTTCAGCCACTTTTACCCCTCAACCCCCTAAGCCGGATAAACCGGAAAAGACAATATTCAAAAAACAAATTACAAATAAACTCCAATTTTCTAAAATTCAAATACCAAACGAGCAGTTTAACTCGGAGAAGTTCTGATAATTTTGATATTGGAATTTATTTGATATTTGATCATTTGTGATTTGTTATTTCCTGCCAAAAAATACACGAATATTATAAATAAGATACTATAATGTTAGCAAGCGTTTATGTGGTTTCCAAGTCTATTAATCGTAATTTGATTTTTGTTTTCTTGTTTTTTAATTCATTAAGAGTCTGTTTGATGTGATTTGTTACTTCGGTTTTTAAAAAGGGCGGAACAAGGTCCTTTAAGTCTAATTCAAACAGTCTGTGAAGTACTATTATGTCATCTCGTGAAAAGGGTCGTACCCCATTCATTAACTCTGACATATAATTTGGTCTGTGTCCTAAAATTTTTGCTAAATCTTGTTGTGTGATTCCGTTCTCTTTAAGTTTTTCCCTAATTAACTCTTTTCGTTTTTGTATGAACTCGTTTTCTGAACTAACAATTTTTTCTGCAATATAGCTTTCCTTTATTTGATTAGCACTTATTTTTTTTTCATCTTCCCAATGAGTTTCTTCATATTGTTTTATTAACGTCCCTAAATGTTGTTTTACAGGGACTAAAGAGTTATCTTCTTTAACCATCCATCTTAGTCTTCCATAAATTGAAAGGGCTTTTTCGTATTCCAATTCACTGTTTAGTTTATCCAACTTCAGTATATTATCTATTTCTAATCTTTCCATGATATTGTTATTTTATTTTGCCCTGATTCCTTAACCAGGTCTCTATTGTTTTCTTATTCCCTTTAAATGTTTTGTCATATTCTGAATGACTACCTGCCCATAGAACTTCTGCTTCCTGCTCATCAAATACGATTAATATCATTGTTCTGTGAACGTTAATATCAAAAAAGAAAAAATTGTTACTATGAACTCTGTCTGCATCGGGACGGTCTTTTATTACTTCCATTTTATCTTTCCATTCCGAATCTTCTATATCACATATTAACTTGTCAATTGCTTTTAATAGTTTGACATTCCCCTGATTTTTTCTTTTCAGTTTGAATAATTTGCTTTTATGTATTAATCCCAATTTTTCTATTTTATTTTCGACAAAGATACAAAATATATTCCAATTTAATTGGAACTTTAAGGTTTTTTAATTCAATTTCTTAGTAGGGTTTCTCTCAAATGCTTGCTAACGGTGAGTAGTCGAGCAGGCAAGGGGAATTTCACCCCAAGCCTCTCACAGAACCGTGCTTGAAGGTCTCCCTTCACACGGCTCTTCTAATATGTTCTATATTACACGGCTCATCCTCGTAAAAGTTGACCAAATATAAAACAAATTAGCTAATCCCTTCGCTCCGCTCCCATTACAGGAACTTCATCACTACTACGGATTAGTCCGTCCCTGCATAGCACATCGGTATTCTGCCTATGGGTTGATTCCATTGAACGTTTCCCTTTGCATTGCTATGCAGATTCCCGAGTTCCATAATTAAGCCCGGATAAAGTTTCCCGTAAAACGGGACAGGCTATGCCATCTGAATGACGCCAGCCATACGGAAAGTAAACAGGTTGCCTCCGTATTTAGTGTTGCTAAACACTACTTTTAACTCCGTCTCATACTTCGTAGCTTTTGACTAAATGTACGCACTTCCCGACACCTCTTCAATGGTTCACTTTCGTTCATCTCCTTTATTAATACCTGCTAA
>BTTE01000029.1:0-32081 GCA_036244975.1 bacterium
GAGTCTATGAGAAAAAATATAATGAGGAGTAACTAATGAATTTTTTACTAACATTGCAGGGTCTTTTAAAGTGGCACCCATAGACCGAAACGGGTGGCATCCATAGACCGAAATAGCCAATAGTTGGGAACATGAGATTATTTTAGAAAAGATACTGCCAATTGATGAGGAAAAGAAGTATCCTGTTTGCCTGACCGGAAAGAATAACTGTCCTCCGGAAGATTGTGGCGGGATTTGGGGTTATTCCGGTTTACTGGAAATTTTAAAACAACCAGACCACGAAGAACATGAAGAGTATTTGGAATGGTTAGGCGGAGATTTTGACCCCAAATATTTTGACAAAGATAAAATCAATAAAATGTTAAGAACTACAGATTTCGGATGCTTTGATTTTTTTTGAATCAATAAAAAACTGCTCACAGTAATTAAGTGTCGTATCAGGCGATAGCCCCTGTCCCGGTTCAGACGAGAGCCGGAACCAGGTATAATCCGAAAGTGGTGATAATGAAGATTTTAAATCCGATGAGCTTATATGGTCCCGATTACAAATCACGACCAGTACAAAGTGCACCCATTTGTTCATTTTTCGCTTGTTCACGTAACGTGAACATTACTTTTATCCCCTCTTCCTGTCCAGTTTCTTCATTGCATCAAAATAATCCCGGGTTTCTTTCACCACTACGCCGGAGAGTAGCAACAACGCAATCAGGTTGGGAATAGTCATAAAAGTGATCACCATGTCCACGAAATGCCAAACCAAATCGATGCCCCAAACCGAGCCGAAGAAAACAAAAAGTCCGTACAGGTAACGATAAGGCACAATAGCTTTTTCGCCGAGCAGGTAGTTGGCGGCACGGGTTCCGTAATACGACCAGCTGATGACCGTGGAAAAGGCAAACATGAGCAGTCCGAAAGTTATGATATACTCACCGAGGTTGGACAAACCAATGGCAGCAAGGCCTTCGTTCATACCGAGGATGGTCATGCCGACACCTTTTATGCCCGAATGCCAGGCGTCTGTGCTGATGAGCATCAAAGCCGTCATGGTACAGATAATTAAGGTGTCCACCAGTGGTTCCAGCGAAGCCACCAGCCCTTCGCGGGCGGGATATTCGGTTTTGGCGGCGGCATGGGCAATGGGAGCGGAGCCTTGTCCCGCCTCATTGGAGAAGAGCCCTCGCCGGATACCCCAAATCATGGTCATCATAATGGAGGAACCTACAAACCCTCCTGTGGCAGCCGTTCGGGTAAAAGCGCCTTCAAAAATCATCCCGAAGGCATGTGGCAGATAAGCGGCGCGGTCGATGAGTACAAGCATGATGGCCAACACATAGGTAACCGCCATGAACGGCACCAGTTTAGCAGTAACTTCAGCAATGCGTTTCAGACCGCCAACAATGATCAACAGTACCAAAGCGGTGATGACCAGACCGGAAGCCCATGTGGGGAAGCCGTAGGTAGTTCTCAAAGCATCGGTCATGCCATTGGCCTGTGCCATGTTTCCGGTTCCGAGGGAGGCCAGAATAGTGGCCACAGCAAAGATGCCCGCCAGAATTTTGGCTGCTTTGGGCATGTTGTATATTTTTCCGATGGCGTCGCGGATGTAGTACATGGGACCGCCCGAAACGGAACCATCGGAGTTAAACACACGGTATTTATGCGCCAGCGTACATTCCGCATATTTTAAAGTCATACCGAGAAAGCCGGTAACCCACATCCAGAAAATGGCGCCCGGCCCGCCGAGGTAGATAGCCAGCGCCACCCCTACGATGTTTCCTGTCCCGACGGTAGCCGAAAGGGCGGTGGTGAGCGCTTTGAAATGGTTTACGTCGCCTTCGTCATCTTTGTTGTCGTATTTGCCGGCTACCACCCGGATGGAGTGCCATAATTTGGTAACATTTAAAAACCTTAACCGGAATGTAAAATATAAACCGGTGGGAACCAGTAAAAAAAGAATGGCATAACCACCGATATAGTCGTTATACCATACAATTATTTTGTCAAACGCGTCTAAAAATCCATTCATGGGCGTTGGCTGAAAAGTAAAAATACAAATATGGGAAAAATATGGTTACATCAAGGAAGAAAGTAATTATTAGAAGTCCCCTTAAGTTATTAGTTCTTCCGGATTTGTCCTGATAGGGATGAAGAGACGAAGGGACGAAGTGACGAAGGGATGAAGAGACGAAGGGACGAAGAGACGAAGGGACGAAGGAATCATTATCATCCCCGTGCTCCGAAAATTTTGGAACCGACACGCACGATGGTGGCGCCTTCTTCAATGGCTACCGGATAGTCGCCCGACATGCCCATGCTGATTTCTTTAAAATGGCCGAATCCTTTGAAATATTTGTCTTTCAGTTGGTTAAAAACGGATATCAGATGCCGGAACTCCTCCCGGATTTGTTCGGTGTCATCGGTGTAGGTAGCCATGCCCATAACGCCGCAAAGGCGAATGTTCTGCAGTTGTGCAAACTCTTCCGATGGCAGGATGCTTTCAGCTGTTTCCATGGTTAATCCGAATTTAGATTCCTCGGCAGCAATGTGAAATTCAAGCAGGCAATTGATAATACGGTCATGTTTTTTAGCCTGTTTGTTGATTTCTTTCAGAATTTTAAGGCTGTCGGCAGCATGAATCAGCGAAACAAACGGAGCAATGTATTTGACCTTGTTGGTTTGCAGATGACCGATAAAATGCCAGCGGATATCCTGCGGAAGCTGCGGAAATTTGGCAGCCATATCCTGTGCTTTGTTTTCTCCGAAATCACGTTGTCCGACGTCATAAGCAGCCTGTATCATCTCCACCGGCTTGGTTTTGGAAACCGCAACCAGTTTTACATACGGCGGAATGCCGCTCAGGACTTTTTTCAGATTGGTTTGAACATCCATGATGCTTTTTTTCGCAAAATTAAAGAAAGCAGGAATCCGTTAACCCGGATTTACCAAATAGTTTTTCAAAACCGGTTTCTCCCTACCCAAAGGATTGATGAACCGGAGACTGTTAAATCATAACATTACTTCGTAGTTTCCTGATACTTTATCTCATCTTAAAAATACCATGTCCTATGGGCGTGGTCATGTTCTTTTGGTTATGCCTTTTCGTTTGTTGAAATAAATTGATTATAAATTTGGAATTTAACACAGTATTTTAGGCATAGAACCACGATTTAACAGGCCCCGGATAAGCATTCCTTATTTATAAGGTTAATAAATATTAAAAAAAGTTAACAAATAATTAGGATTTCTAAAGATTTTATCCATACATTTGTTATCAGAAGCATTGTGTTGTGATTTAACTTTAAAAACTATGGAGGACTAAATTATGATTGGAATGAATTTCTTTGGATTTATTATCTTATTGGGGATAGCATTATTGGTATCCTTAATTCTTCACTATGTAGTGAAATATTTTGTCAGGAAGGATTTAAGTTCCTTTTTTGAAGAATTAATTATAGCATGGATAGGAGGTTGGTTGGGATCGTCTGTGTTAGGCTACTGGCCTAACGGCTGGGCCTACGATAAAGTCTATTTTATCCCGGCCTTCTTGGGGGCGATAGCTCTTGTGGTATTATGTGTGGAAGTTTCTAAAACTTTTTGTGTTGCTAAGGAAAAAGAATGTGAGGAAAAAGAATAAGGCAACTTTAATTAATCAATTTTTTTTCATAACACAACGCTTTTTTTCCTTTGTTATACAATAACAGAAAATCCGTTCTTTCTGAGAACAGTAACCCACAGCCTTGTTGAGAACAACAAAGCTACTACCAGCGAAGGTTAATCTTTCACGGTGGGGTGACAATCTTCTTGTGCAGAGTGATAAAAAATAAAAAATCTTCTATCCCGGTTTCTCCCCGTCCCAAAGGCTTTCCGGATATCTTCCTTCCCGCACCATTTGCCGGACACGCGCGATGCCAACTGCTTTATCTTCCTGATAAGTAATACCAAACCACCGGTCGTGGCTTTCGAGAACCCGCACACTGGCATCGCCTTGCGTTATCAGTTTGTTCACAACATAAGGAATGTAAAACTCGGCTTTCAGTTGCCGGGCGTTTTCACGAATAAAATCTACAAACCAGGCTTCCGACTGTGTAAAATATTTGGGCGTAAAACCCCATAAGTTCATGGATACCAAGCTATCTCCGGTAATGGGTATCTCCCGGCCATTTTCTTCAAAAACAATTTGGCCGTCCGTCCGGTAAATTTTTGTACGCTCCACCACATTAGTCAGCAGCCCCTCTTTTGTGGAGCAAATACCGCGCGAGACGCTTCCGTTTTCCGAAAGGGTATTTTTCAACTGATACCCCACCATGGCATACCGGGTTTCGTCGTTATTCAGTTGCGATAAGAATTTTCCAAGTACCTTAAATGCCTGTCCGCCATAAAAATCGTCGGCATTGATGACGGCAAAAGGCGTGTCGATAACCTCTTTGGCTACCAGCACGGCGTGACCGGTTCCCCAGGGTTTTACTCTTTCGGGAGTAAAGCCGACATCTTTGGGGATATTATCAAGTTCCTGCAACACGTAAGCGGTCTCAATTTTTCCAGACAGTCTCTGCTCATAAATGGCTTTGAAATCTTTTTCGATTTTGGGGTTGAGTACAAAAACGACTTTGCCAAATCCTGTTCTGATGGCATCAAAAACCGAATAGTCGATGATGCTTTCGCCGGAAGGGCCGATTTCATCCATTTGTTTAACACCGCCATAGCGGCTGCCGATACCTGCGGCAAGTATCAATAACGTGGGTTTCATTGACTTATGTAAATTAATTATTTTTTGCAAGATAGAAAAAAAGCGGAGAGGAATTCAGAAACTGCCTGCCTTTTTATATCTTTGAAAAAAAATCCGGAATTATGACTTCGCGCGTTTGGCTTTGGCTTGTCGGGTTTATGCTGTTAATATTTTTTTCGTCGTGCCAGAAAACCATTTCGGGCAACGGGGTGGTGTTAGATAAGGGCTCCGGTTTGCCCTTGAAAGGCGTTTCCATTGATGCTTATCTGGAACACCCGTCACCGGAGACATTCCAAATGCATACCGAAACTGATGACAAAGGAAACTACTTTGTTTACAGCAATCCGCAAGTCTGCACAGGAACCTGCCCTACACTGTATGTGAGTATTGTTATGCCGGGCTACGTTTCCGAGTATGTGAAAAATCCCCACGGGGATACCACCTATTTAATTCGGGCAGGCAGAATCCGGGTAAAAAATAAATAACAAGCACACCAAAAAACAAATAAATTTCAAATTCTAAACCGTAAACTTATTTTTGCCGGGGTTTGGTTATTGAGAATTGGTTTTTGGGTATTATCCGTTTTTCATAATTCGTACGTCTCACCCTGCCTGCTCAGGAGTGAATTTTCAAAAACTTCCCGTGCCTCTTCCAGCAAATGCGAAGGCTCGGAAAAACGGGCTGAGAAGTGCCCCAGCAAAAGCTGTTTAACACCGGCTTTTGCAGCCAACTGTGCAGCCTGACGCGCCGTGGAATGAAATTTCTCGGCAGCTTTTGCGATCATGCTATCATCAAAGGTGGCCTCGTGGTAAAGCAAATCAACCGACCGGACAAATGGAATCAGCCTTTCATCATAAGCTGTATCGGAACAGTAGGCATAACTTTTCGGGATGGGTGGATTTCGGGTGATATTCACATTTTTCAGTACCTTTCCATCGGGCAAAATAAAATCATCGCCCTGCTTTATCCGGTGCATTTGCTCTACCCCGGGCGTATAATGAGCCACAAAATCCTTGCGCAGATTGCGCTCTTTCCCTTTTTCCTTAAATAAAAACCCCCAGGTAGGTGTTTGGTGGTACAACGGAAAACAACTTATTTCAAGATATTTATCTTCGAAAAGCGTTTCCGTACCCAGCAATACATGAAACAGCAAAGAGAACTTCAGCTGCGTATCCGAAGCCTGCAGTTGCATTTTAATAATCTGCTCCAGCGGCCCGGGACCATAAATATGCAGGGGCAACTCCCTGCCGAAAAGATGAAACGTGGAAATCAGGCCGACCAGCCCGAAGTAATGGTCGCCGTGCAAATGACTGATAAAAATGTGCGAAAGATTTTTGTGTGTAACCTGATACTTAATCATTTGCATTTGTGTACCCTCCCCGCAGTCAATCAAAAATTTATGTTGATTATAGCGTAGCAGTTGTGCAGTTGGGTTCTGAAAAGCCGTGGGTACAGCCGAGCCGTTTCCGAGAATGGTAACCTGAAAGTCTGTCATAGTCAAATCTCCCTTTTCAAAGGTTCAAAATAACAAAAAAATCCTCTCCACGTAAGGAAAGGATTTTTTTTCATTCGATAAAAGAGAAATTATTTATTTCCTTTTTCTTCTTTTTCAAGATCTGATTTCAGATTGGCCAAAACATCCAGGTCGCCGAGGGTAGTCTTTTCCATCTTTTCATTCAGCTTTTTCACAGCGCGTTTGGTGGTTCTGTTTTCGCCTTCTTTGGAACTTCCGTCTTTACGTTTTTCAGTCACCTGATGAGTTTCAATATGCGAGAGAATAATCTTTTTGTTGTCTTTCGAAAATTCAATCACTTTGAACGCCAGTTTGTCTTCAAGTTTGGCAGAGGTCCCATCTGTTTTTTTCATGTGTCGCGAGGGAACAAATCCTTCCACACCATAAGGCAGTGCAACAACGGCACCGCGATCAAGAATATTGATAACCGTACCTTCGTGAACCGAGCCAACGGTGAAGACAGTTTCGAAGACATCCCACGGGTTTTCTTCCAACTGTTTGTGACCTAAGCTCAGACGGCGGTTTTCTTCGTCCACATCCAGAACAACCACATCGATTTTTTCACCGATTTTGGTGAATTCGGCAGGGTGTTTGATTTTTTTCGACCATGAAAGATCGCTGATGTGAATCAAGCCGTCAACACCTTCTTCAATTTCCACGAAGATACCGAAGTTGGTGAAGTTACGCACGGTAGCAGAATGTTTGGAACTCACAGGATATCTGTCGCGGATATCTTTCCACGGGTCGGGAATAAGCTGACGCATACCGAGTGACATTTTACGTTCTTCACGGTCGAGGGTCAGAATAACAGCTTCCACTTCGTCGCCCACTTTCAGAAAATCCTGAGCTGTGCGCAGATGCTGCGACCACGACATTTCCGAAACATGAATCAAACCTTCCACACCGGGAGAAATTTCGATAAAGGCGCCGTAATCGGCAATTACAACCACTCTGCCTTTTACTTTGTCACCTACTTTCATGTTTTCATCCAATGAATCCCATGGGTGAGGCGTCAGTTGTTTAAGACCGAGGGCAATCCGCTTTTTATTTTCGTCAAAGTCAAGGATAACCACTTTGAGTTTCTGATCCAGATCAACAATCTCCTGCGGGTGATTAATACGTCCCCAGGAGAGGTCGGTGATGTGAATCAAACCGTCCACGCCACCGAGGTCGATAAAGACGCCGTAAGAGGTGATGTTCTTGACGGTTCCTTCCAGCACCTGACCTTTTTCGAGTTTGGCAATGATTTCAACTTTCTGAGCTTCCAGTTCCGCTTCAATCAATGCTTTGTGCGAAACAACCACGTTTTTGTATTCCTGGTTGATCTTCACCACCTTAAATTCCATGGTTTTGTTCACAAATACATCGTAGTCGCGAATGGGCTTCACATCAATTTGTGAACCGGGCAGAAAGGCCTCAATACCAAATACATCAACGATAAGTCCACCTTTGGTACGACTTTTAACATATCCGTTAATAACTTCTTCTTTCTCATAAGCCTCATTGATGCGATCCCATGATTTAAGGATACGGGCTTTTTTGTGAGAGAGAATCATCTGGCCGGAAGCATCTTCCTGATTTTCAACATAAATTTCTACTGTGTCGCCGACTTTCAAATCAGGATTGTAACGGAATTCGTTGTAAGGCAACACGCCATCCGATTTATAACCAATGTTCACAACAATTTCACGTGAGTTAATGGAAACCACGGTACCTTCAATCACTTCGTGCTCGGTAATGGAACTCAGAGTCTCTCCGTAAACGCTTTCCAGTTTTTTACGCTCTTCTTTTGAATAAGTGTCCTGTTTGGTGTTGAGGGCATCCCAGTCAAATTCTTCAGGCTCGTCTTTAGTAACGGCGGCGGGTTTGGCTTCTTCAACTTCTTCGTCCGGTACAGCTTCAGTCTCTTTGGCCGGCTCCTCAATGGTTTCGGCTTTGGTTTCATCCGCAACTTCTATCTCTTCTGCAACCCCGGCTTTAGGCTCAGCCACAGTATCTTCGGTAACCTCAACTTTCGCTTTTTCAGCAACTGTTTCTTCGTCCGGTACAGCTTCAGTCTCTTTGGCCGGCTCCTCAATGGTTTCGGCTTTGGTTTCATCCGCAACTTCTATCTCTTCTGCAACCCCGGCTTTAGGCTCAGCCACAGTATCTTCGGTAACCTCAACTTTCGCTTTTTCAGCAACTGTTTCTTCGTCCGGTACAGCTTCAGTCTCTTTGGCCGGCTCCTCAATGGTTTCGGCTTTGGTTTCATCCACAACTTCTGTATCTTCTGTAACCCCGGCTTTAGGCTCAGCCACAGTATCTTCGGTAACCTCAACTTTCGCTTTTTCAGCAACTGTTTCTTTGTCCGGTGCGGCCTCAGTCTCTTTGGCCGGCTCCTTGATAGTTTCGGCTTTGGGTTCTACCGCTTTAGTTTCATCTGCATTAGCTTCTGTTTCGGGCGTTTCGTTGATGCTTTTTTCGTTTTCTGACATTAAAAATTACTTGTGTTTCATTTCAACCGTCCGATACTCGTGAACATGAAACGGATTTAACAATAAATTACTTGTTTTAAAAAATTGATGAGTAAATATTTACACCAACTTCGGACAGTTTAAAACAAGGCTGCGAAATTAGTTATTTTTCTTTAATCCCGTCAACTCAAAAATGCTTTTGGCTAAATATTATTTTGAGGTGATGGTCAAATTTTCTGAATCTTGCAAAAGCCACTGAAAACGTGGGTCTTTCAGATATCCGCCGGAGGTGGGTAAACAATAATAGCTATCTCGTTTTAAACGAGATAAAATATAATCAGCAGTGAAAAAGAATCTGAATTGGGTTCAATAGAAAGTCAATATAAAAATTACTTTTGCAAGTTACGGAGACAATCGCACCTTTAGCGAAAACAAATTTGTTTATGAAGTTACTTTTTTCACAAAAAATCGTTTTGCTCAGCATGGTTTTTTCCTTTGTTGCGCTTTCTCTCGCAGCACAACAAAAATATCCGCAACACTATTTTCGTTCTCCGGTTAACTTTCCCATCTATCTCTCCGGAACTTTCGGAGAGCTACGCGATGGGCATTTTCATTCCGGTATAGATATTAAAACCGGAGGCGTTCGGGGCAAAAAGGTTTATGCTGTGGCCAATGGCTACGTTTCCCGAATAAAAATTTCACTAACAGGCTATGGCAAAGCGTTATACATTACTCACCCCAACGGTTATGTTTCGGTTTACAGCCACCTGGAAAAGTTTAATTCGCAGCTGCAGCGCTATGTCAAAGCCATCCAGTACAAGCAGGAGAAGTTTATGGTACAGATTTTCCCGCCCAAAGATAGTATCCGTGTAAAAAAGGGAGAAGTAATTGCCTATTCCGGAAATACCGGTAGTGCCTTGGGGCCACATCTTCATTTTGAAATCAGGGAGGGGAAATCACAATATCCGGTCAACCCATTGCTTTTTGGAAGCATAAAGATTACCGATAATTTAACACCAAAAATAGTACAACTCGCTGTTTTTCCGGCTTTTCCGGGAAGTCGTATCAATCACAAACCGGACACGCTCATTTTTCCTGTTGCCGGTCATGGCAAAGTTAGTTACCTTAAAAATGTGCCTGTGATTCACGTTCGGGGACCGGTTTCCTTTGGGTTGAGAACTTACGATGTGATGAACGGTTCCCATAATGAAAACGGCGTTTACACTATTCAGCTTTACGAAGACACCCTTCCGGTATTTACTCTCCGGATGAACCGAATATCTTTTAGCACAACCCGTTACGTAAACAGCCTGATTGATTACAACTATTTTGAAAAAACCGGAAAGCGGCTGGTACGTACGCAGGTGGACACAAACAACCGGATAGGAAATTACCGGCATGTCTTAAACCGGGGCGTTTTTACTTTCAACGATACGCTGCCGCATCATTTCAAATATGTGGTGAGCGATGTTTACGGAAATTCGGCAATTTTAAAGTTTACCATTCAGGATGCCCCGGCTGCAAACCCGGCTTCCAAAAAGATAAACAGGCAATCCGGAACTTTTATCCGCTTCAACAGGTCTGCACAAATTGATTCGGGCAATATCAGCCTCTCTTTTCCAAAAAATTGTTTTTATCGCTCTTTTTATTTTCATTTAAAGCAACTTCCGGCGACAAATACAACACTCTCACCCGTTTTTGCCGTACACAACCGGTTTGTTGCCGCACAGAAATATTTCAGTCTGCGTATTACAGCCGACTCGCTGGCACCTTCACTCAAAAAGAAAACCTACATCGCTTACGCTCCCGACACCAAAGCGGATTATTCATGGGTTGGCGGCACCTGGAACGGCAATATCATCGGGGTCGAAACAAGAAACCTCGGCGATTACACCCTTATGGCAGACACTATCCCGCCTTTCATAAAACCCGTAAATTTTGGTAATGGCGCAAAAGTAACCGGCAAACATTCCCTCAGGGTGATAATCGAAGACAAGCAAAGCGGCATTAAGGACTACCGTCCCACCCTAAATGGTCGTTGGATATTGATGGAATATGATGTAAAAACCAATACTTTGACATATCATTTCGACTCCATGCTGAAAAAGGGAAAAAATGAATTCCGGCTAATCGTCCATGACAACGTGGGCAACGAAAGTGTTTTTAAAGCACTGATATACAACTGATGGAATCTTATTTCAAACTTTCCGTAACCTTTTTCCGCTTTATCTGTTTTCAAAAGCCCGTTTCCTGCTCGTGAAACTTCCTTTGGCAGGCAGTGAAGGTTCGCCATATCTCTCTTGTCCGGCTGTTTATTGGCTAAATAATATTTTGAAATACCGTAGAGTATTATGATATCAAAAGAATGACAATCCGCAAAGCGGATTCTACGGGTTAGAAAAACCGGACAGCATTTCAGAATACTATTTAACCATTTTTACTACTTTTACGACAAATATTCGAGTTATGAAAAAGTATTTACTCATAATGGCACTTATTTTCGGATGGATTTCTTTAAGCGCTCAAACCTCCAAAATTGAAAATGCAGGATTTGAAAAATGGGAAGATGTGGTGGGGATTCCTTCCAATCATCCCGAGCCGGTTGACTGGAGTACAATTAAATCCAGCGACAGCAGCCATATTAATCTTGTGGCCCCCGTGAACTGGGCGCAAAGCGATGTTGCACACAGTGGCAATTATTCCGTAAAGCTGTTTAATGTTAGCTCCTTTGGCCTGGTAGCCACGGGAACCCTTACCAATGGCCGGATACATTCTGAAATGAATCCCGACAGCAGTTACGTTTATACCGATACAACCAATCCGTTATGGCGCACACCGTTTACCGGCCGTCCCGACAGCCTCGTAGGATGGTTTACCTACCAGCCTGTTTCCGGCGACCATGGAAATGTTACCGCCATACTGCATACCGGTTACGCCCAAAGCCCTCCGGCTAATGGTGATTCTTCCACCTGGATTGCCAAAGCTTTTTTTGATCTTCCCTCAATCGTGATTAAAACATGGACGCGTTTTTCCGTCCCCTTTAAATATTATTCTGATAAAAATCCTCAGTATATATTGTTGGTTTTAACTTCCGGTAACGGGACAAAGGCAATAGCAGGAAGCAGTGCAAAATTTGATGATCTGGATGTGGTTTACAATACAACCGGTATCAAAACACACAACCGGGCCGGCCTGCAGGTTTTTACTTCCTACAACAAGCTGCACATTGCATTGAAAAATGCGCCACAGGGAATTTACCGGATCCGTGTTCTAAACATTCTGGGACAAGTGCAGTACACTACTTCACTGAAAAGTGGAGAAAACGAAACGATCAGCCTTTCGCTTCCTCCGGGAATTTACTTGGTACAGGCGCAACAGGACAACAACGTTTTGGTTAAAAAAGTTATGATTAGGTAACTTCAATCCGGGATTTATGGGGAAAAGGTATTGGATAATTATCTTGCTGGGGACTATTCTCTCAACAGCTCCCTTCACTTCAAAGGGGCAAACCGGAACGATTACCGGCCGGGTGGTTGAAGACGGTACCGGATCTTCACTCATCGGCGCCAACATCTATCTGAAATCGAATCTCTCCGTGGGGACTGTCTCCGACTATAACGGATATTTCCGCCTGACGATTCCTGCCGGGAAGCAACAAATTGAAATATCCTATACCGGAATGAAATCGGCGATATTTCCTGTTTCTATTGATAGAGGCGCTACCGTTAGCCTGAAAACCATTCATCTGAGACCGGCAAATTATACGGTAAAAGAGCTGGTGGTAAGAGCCGGCCAATTCAACAAAAACATTGAAGACCAGACGGTTTCCATTGAAGTTATGAAGCCCAAAATTATCCGCGACCGTAACACAAGGAACATTGCGACTATCCTCAACCTCATGCCCGGCGTAACCATTCTCGATGATGAACCGCAGATAAGAGGAGGAAGCGGATTTACTTATGGCGTTGGCTCCAAGGTGGGTGTTTTTGTGGATGGCATGCCCATTGCCAGCGCTGATGCCGGAAAACCCGACTGGTCGTTCATTCCGGTAGAAAACATACGACAAATTGAAGTGGTCAAAGGAGCAGCTTCTGTTCTTTCCGGCTCCTCGTCACTCAGCGGCGCCATTTATGTGAGGATGAAATATCCCGGACTGAAACCGCACACTTATATTAGTACCTATTTCGGAAGTTATTCTTCTCCCGACAAAATAGCTGAAAAATGGTGGAATGGAGCGGCTCCGATTACCGGTATTGCCTTCAGCCATTCCAGACGTCTCGGCGACGGCAACACCGACCTTGTGGTTGGCGGAACAGTGAGTTACGATCATAACTACCAGGGCCCTCCGAAAGTTGCTCCTCCCATTGTGGACAGTTCCGGCGTTACAAAACAAGATTTGGCTAACAGGTTGATACGTTTCAATTTCAACATTCGCAGGCGCTCAAAAAAAGTGGATGGCCTCAACTTCGGGTTGAATGGAAATTTTATGAAACAAAAAAAAGCTGCGGTTATGGCCTGGCTCGATGATACGACAGGTTTTTACAGAGGATATCCCGGAGCAGTATTACTGAATGATCGCTTTGTTTTTTATGTTGACCCTTTCCTGAATTACTATTCAAAACATGGCGCAAAGCATGAGTTTGCCTCCCGGATAATGTACGACAACTCCAAAGAAAACCTTGACCAGTCCAATAAATGGATGATGATTTATAACAAATACGAATTCAGAAAGCAGTTAAAAAAAGTGGGAAATATCGACTTTATCGGCGGTATGGTGAGTGACTATAACCATTCGGTTGCAAAAATGTATGCCGGGTCAGGATCAGACACCAACTATCTGTGGAACTTATCGTTATACACCGAAGTGGAAAAAAAATACGGAAATATCGCCAACCTCTCTTTTGGTGTTCGTTTTGAATATTTTAACCTCAACGGTAAAGTTAAAAAAATCAAGCCGATTTTTCGGTTTGGTTCTTCATTCCGTGTTAGTCCGGTAACCTTTCTTCGGGCTTCCATCGGTATGGGATACCGGTTTCCAACCATCGCCGAGCGTTATATCCGTACAAAAGTGGGAACCTTCGGCGTTTTTGACAATCCCAAATTACAACCCGAGTCGAGCTGGAATGCTGAAATTGGCCTAAAACAAGCCTTTAAACTGAACAAGTTTCGTGGCTATGCCGATGTGGCATTCTTTTACCAGGAGTATAAAAATACAGTAGAATACCTGTTTGGTTTCTGGGATCCGACCTTCACCTTTGCTTATGCCGGATTTAAGTTTGTTAATACCGGAAGATCACGTGTTACCGGTGTTGATTTTTCTCTTACCGGCCGTGCGACATTTAACAAATACGTAAGTCTCAATATAATGGCAGGATATACTTACGTACGGCCCGTTGCATTAGATCCCGACAAAGTCTTTGCACACGACTACAATCCCGGAGGACATACCGCTTTCTCTTATAACTCCACCAGCGTAAATCCAAAATCCCGTATCCTGAAATACCGGTTTCTCCATACGGCAAAGCTCGATTTGGAGTTAGATATTCATCGGTTTGCCTTAGGAACTTCCATGCGTTATTACAGCAAAATTGTCAATTTAGATAAAGCCATTTTCGATTTTGAAGATGCCACGCTCGCAACAGGTGGAACTTTACAACCCATTTTGTATCGCAACTATTACTACCATCACAACAACGGAAACATGATTTGGGATGTGCGGATGAGCTACGACCTGAGTAAAAGCAGCAAGATTTCGGTGCTGAGTAACAATGTGTTAAACAGAATGTACTCGCTGCGCCCGTTAAAAGCCGAACCGCTGAGAAACATTATGGTTCAGTACAGTTTGAATCTGTAGGTTCTGTTTTACCTGAGATCGGGCTAAGAAATTAATTAATTTCCGATTGATTATTAACGATTTTTGACACGAAGTTTCGCCTTTAACTTTAAACAACTCCAACAAGAGAATTTTAGGTTATTTTTGTTAAAAATATTACGCTATGCCTACGAACAAACCTTTTCGTTATATGAACCTGCTGGAGGCAATGAGCAAAATAAACCATGTAATTCGGCAGAACAGGAATGTGGAAAGCACGCTTAAACTGGTTGTTGAGATTCTTTCGGAGCAGGAACAGCTCGCTCATTTTGATTTTTTCAGAATTACTTATGACGGCCAGGAATATAGCGTAAAAGGAAAAGGGAAGTCGGCCCCCTGCGATGAAATGGTATTTACTACCCATGCAGGGAAGAGGGGTTCGCTGCATTATTGTACACAGAATATAGATTCGGAAGAGGAGAATATCAGCAAAAATCAGGACTATTTCCTGAAGAGCCTGGTAAACCTCATCTGTCGTTATCTGAACAAGCAGGAACGGATGCAACAACCCGTTGACCACGAAACAGAATCTTCGGAAAATGAGGAGACAAAAAAAGGCATTATCAGCAGCCGGTTTTTACAGCGTTTTTTAAATAAAAATACCCATACCCGTGATGTCTATCACGATTTAATGCCTTTTAAAGTAAAAGAAATCCTTTTGATATCAAGCCTTTATGATGCCTATGCCATCGAAAGGGAGGGGCGTTTTTCAGAACATATGCTGGGACAATACGGACAGCTAAACCTTACCTCTATTCCCCGGATTACAGGTACTTCCTCGGTTGAACAGGCGTTTGACATTTTGAAAAGACGGCATTTCGACCAGATTATTTATATGGTGGGGGTTGATAAAAAAACACCGATTATTGCCAGTCAGCGCATAAAAGAAAGATATCCTTACATTCCTATTTTCCTTCTGCTGAACAATAACAGCGATGTGGAATATTTCAAAAGCGAACAGAACAAATTACGTTTTATTGACCATATTTTTTCCTGGAATGGCGACAGCAACATCTTTTTCTCCATGATTAAATTGTTAGAGGATCAGATGAATGTGGAGAACGACACACGCCGGGGGAAAGTTAGGGTGATACTGCTTGCCGAAGATTCGCCGATATATTCGTCGCGATATCTCTCCTTTTTGTACCGTGTGCTCATGGAGCAAACCAAGCGCATCATTGATGATGTAAGTACGGACGAACTGTATAAAGTGTTGCGCATGCGTGCCCGTCCGAAAATTTTGTTTGCGCCTTCGTTTGAACAGGCTGTAGACATCATTGACAAATATAAGGACAACCTGCTGTGTTTAATTACCGATGTGAAATACGAACGCCACGGAAAGGTCAACGACAATGCAGGCGTTGAGTTGCTCGACTATGCCAGGAAAGAGTTGAAGAACCTCCCGGTGATTATGCAATCTGCCGACCCTTCCTATGCTGCAGTAGCTAAGAAATACCATTCGCTGTTTATTGACAAAAATTCTGAAACGCTTTACGAAGATTTTCAGCATTTCATCACCAACTATCTCGGATTTGGTGATTTTGTTTTCAAAGACAGCCGGGGAAAGGCCATAGCACGGGCGGCTAACATTCGTGAATTCGAACAACAACTGCATAATATTCCTGATGATTCCCTGCTGTTTCATGCCAGTCGCAATCACTTTTCCATGTGGCTTATGGCCCGGCAGGAGATTAAAGCCGCCAATTTTATCAATCCCAAAAAGGTAAGCGACTACAAAGATGCCCGTGAGTTACGGGAAGCTTTGATTGAGATGATTAAAGAGCATCGCGATGAAGCCGAAAGCGGAAACCTTATACCTTTTGAACCCGAAATAACCCTTAATCCCGGTAATTTATACACCCTCGCTGATGGCTCGCTGGGCGGAAAAGGCCGCGGACTCGCTTTTATTAATGCATTGATTCATAATTTTAATTTTTTACAATATGTTCCTGATATTCAGATAAAGACGCCACTTACTTTTATTATCGGAACAAAAGAATTTGAGGAATTTATCGCCAAAGATCAGCTGAACAAACTTGCGCTTTTTGAAAAAGACACCCAAAAAATCAAAAAAGCTTTTTTGAGTACGGAGCTCTCCGAGGATCTGTCGGAAAAACTGGCTGCTATTCTCCGGCATATTAAAAATCCCATTGCCGTACGCTCTTCCAGCCTTTTTGAAGATTCGCTCACACTCCCCTTTGCCGGTGTTTTCGAAACCTACATACTCCCTAACAGCCACGAGGATTTTATCGTGCGGCACAAGCAACTTGGCGATGCCGTAAAACTGGTGTATGCCTCTCTTTACTCCACCATGTCAAAAGATTATGTCAAGGCCATCAATTACAAGCTCGAAGATGAAAGAATGGCCATAGTGATTGAGGAAGTGGTCGGCAACCGGTACGACAATCTCTATTATCCGCACATTAGTGGCGTGGCACAATCATACAACTACTATCCTTTTGCACACATGAAACCCGAAGAGGGCTTTGCTATTGCTGCTGTGGGACTTGGAAAGTATGTGGTGGAGGGTAATCGTGCCTATCGCTTTTCACCCCAATATCCGGGGGTGGAAATCAACTCGCCCAAAGACCAGTTTAAAAACTCGCAGGTAAATTTTTATGCCGTGGATTTGGAAAAAACAAATCTAAACTTAATGGAAGGTGAAGATGCCGGACTGACTATGGTTGATATCAGCGTAGCGGAAACACAGGGAGCACTGAAACATTGCGCCTCTGTTTACAACCCCGACAACAACACCATTTATCCGGGGCTTAACAAATCGGGACCACGCATTGTAAACTTCGCCAACATATTGAAATACAACTATATTCCTTTGGCAAAAACGCTTAGTGTCTTGCTCGAACTGGGAAAAGAGGCCATGGGGGCAGCTGTCGAAATGGAATATGCTGTTGATTTGAACCGCGATAAGGAAGGCAAAGCTACTTTTTACATTTTGCAGATAAAACCCCTTATCTCCCAGAGTGCGGATTGTGAAGTGGATATGGACGAAGTAAAACCGGAAGATATACTGCTTTATACAGAAATTGGCATGGGGAACGGACTTGTCGAAAATATTCAGGATGTAGTTTATGTGGACCCAAAAAAATTTGACAAGAGCCGGACAGAAGATATGGGCATTGAAGCAGAGTTGTTCAATAAAAAAATGGTTAGCGAAAACAAACAATATATTCTCATTGGCCCCGGACGGTGGGGTACCCGCGACAAATGGATTGGCATACCGGTACGATGGTCACAAATCTCCAACGCCAAAGTTATGGTGGAAACCAGCCTGGAGAATTTTCCGCTGGATGCTTCTTCCGGTTCTCATTTCTTTCTCAACGTAACCAGCATGAATGTGGGATATTTCACTATCCAGTCCGAAAGGCATAACAGCCTTTTAAATTATGCCATGCTGGAAACCCAGGAAATTGTGGATGAAGGGAAATATTTCCGGCATGTACGTTTCAACAAGCCACTTAAGGTGAAAATGGATGGGAAAAGACGTATTTATGTTGTCCACCGATAGATTTCCCGTAAGAAGGTTTTGGTTCTGTGTGTTTGTGTGGGTAAAAAAAGAAGGGCTTTTAGTAAGCATAGAATTTGAGAAATTCCAAAACCCAAACTGCAAATTTCAAATAAATCACAATTTTTCAATGATCAATGTTCAATGTTCAATGATCAATGATCAAAACTTTCTTTTATAACTCATAGTAAAACACATAATCAGATTTGTAAATTTATGCAGCTCGTAATATTCAAAATAGTGGCATTCAAAACAGTGTGATTAGACTGAATTTAAATTGAATTTGTAATTTGCAGATTTTCTGCATCTTGTTAAAAATAAACGATATAAAATCGTTCTGTGCAGGCAATTTTTCTAAATTTGCGCCTCATAATCAGAGTGCTGATGAACTTAAAAAGATATTATGAATAAAATAGTTGAAATGGAGTTTTTTTCAGAAAATGTTGCCAAAATTGTTCTGGAAGCTCCTGATATAGCTAACTCCCGAAAAGCCGGTCATTTTGTAATTATCAGGCTTGATGAAAAAGGAGAACGGATTCCGTTGACTATTGCTGATGGAGATCCCGTAAAGGGGACCATTACGTTGGTTGTACAAAAAGTAGGAGTTACTTCCGCTAAACTTTTAGCAAAAAAAGCTGGAGATGAAATTCTTGATGTGGTAGGCCCTTTGGGACATAATACCCATATTGAAAATTACGGCACTGTGCTTTGTGCCGGCGGAGGCGTGGGGGTTGCCCCGATGATGCCCATTGTGAAAGCCCTGAAAGAAGCAGGAAATAAAGTGATTACCGTTTTGGCGGGTCGTACCAAAGAGTTGATTATTATGGAGGACGAGATGAGAAAATATTCCGATGAAGTCATCATTATGACCGATGATGGTTCCTATGGAAAGAAAGGATTGGTAACGGCAGGAATGGAAGAGGTTATTCAGCGTGAGAAAGTTAACAAAGCTGTTGTCATCGGCCCGGCCATAATGATGAAATTCGGAAGCCTTACCACCAAAAAATATAATATTCCTACCGAAGTCAGCCTGAATACGATTATGGTGGATGGAACGGGAATGTGTGGAGCCTGCCGTGTCTCTATCGGTGGAAAAACCAAATTTGTTTGTGTGGATGGCCCTGAGTTCGATGCTTTCCAGGTTGACTGGGACGAAATGATGATGCGCATGGGCGCTTATAAAACGCAGGAACACGAGGCATACGAAAAATATTTAAAAACTGTTGAAGCTGTTGCATAATGGAAAATATTATAGCCAAATATATCCGGGAAGGAAGGTCTGATGCGTGGCGTGCCGAGTTGCGTAAGTCTGTAAAATCCAAAGAACGCATAAGCCTCGAACGTGTTCAGATGCCTGAGCAGGATCCGCATGTAAGAAATAAAAATATTATTGAGGTGAACCTCGGTGTTACGGAACAAATGGCTGTTGCCGAAGCAAGCCGCTGCCTGGATTGTCCCAAACCGACCTGCACCATCGGCTGCCCGGTGGGTATTGACATTCCTAAATTTATTAAGAAAATAGAATCCAAAGACTTCCTCGGCGCTGCTGCCACCATTAAGGAAACCAATGCGCTTCCGGCGGTTTGCGGTCGTGTTTGTCCTCAGGAGAAACAATGTGAACTGAGCTGTTTCTATACTCAGAAACTTCATCAGCCACCTATTGCCATTGGACATCTGGAACGTTTTGCCGCTGATTACGAAAGAGAAAGTGGTAAAATGAATATTCCTGAAACTGCCGAATCCAACGGAATTAAAGTCGCTGTAGTTGGTTCCGGCCCTTCCGGATTGGCTGCTGCCGGCGATCTGGCAAAACTGGGTTACGATGTTACCGTCTTCGAGGCTCTTCACGAAATTGGCGGGGTGTTGAAATATGGAATTCCCGAATTTCGTTTACCCAACGACATTGTGGATGTGGAAATTGAAAATATGCGTAAAATGGGCGTTAAATTCCATACCGATTTTATCGTAGGCAAAACGGCTGATTTTGAAGAACTCCGGACACGGGGATATCAGGCTTTCTTTGTGGGAAGTGGCGCCGGATTGCCCCGCTTTATGAATATTCCCGGCGAAAACTATAACGGAATTTTTTCTTCCAACGAATATCTGACACGTATGAATCTTATGAAAGCAGCTCAGGAAGATTACGACACACCCGTTTTGTTCGGTAAAAACGTGGCCGTTATTGGTGGCGGAAATACCGCTATGGACTCTGTTCGTACGGCCAAACGCCTTGGTGCCGAACGTGCCATGATCGTTTACCGCCGCTCACTTGAGGAGATGCCTGCCCGTGTTGAGGAAGTGCATCATGCTATGGCAGAGGATATTGAATTTATGAACCTGCACAATCCTGTGGAATATTTTGCCGATGAAACAGGCCGTGTTAACAAAATGCGCGTCCAAAAAATGAATCTTGGCGAACCCGATGCCTCCGGTCGCAGAAGACCGATTCCCATCGAAGGTTCGGAATTCGATATTGATGTTGATTTAGTGGTTGTGGCTGTGGGTGTTTCACCCAATCCCATTGTTCCGAGTAGTCTGAAAGAGCTGAAAATGACCGCATGGGGAACTATTGTGGTGGATAAAGAAACCATGCAAAGTTCTATTCCTGATATTTTTGCCGGTGGCGATATTGTTCGTGGCGGCGCTACCGTGATTCTGGCCATGGGCGATGGCCGTAAGGCTGCTGTAGGTATTCACAATTATATCCGTGAAAAGGTGGAAGCCAATTAACATAACAAACCGGGCCGGCCGGCTTTCGCCGTTTCAAATTAATTTTATATCTTCGAAAACAATAAAATAAACATATCATGGCAGACTTAAGTACAAAATATCTCGGACTTACCCTCAGAAACCCTATTGTCATTGGCAGCTCCGGATTGACCAATTCCGTGAAGGAAATTGCAGAGTTTGACAAAAACGGTGTGGGAGCTGTTGTCCTGAAATCCATTTTTGAAGAACAAATCCTGTTACAAGCCGAGTACAGCATCAAAAAAGCTGTTGCCGATGAAATGATATACACTGATCTTTCGGAAACGCTCGATTATATCGATGTACACATCAAAGAAAAAGAGTTGGGAAGTTATCTCGCGCTTATCCATGAAGTTAAAAGTAAAGTAAATATACCTGTAATTGCCAGTATTAACGCAGTTACCTCTCACGAATGGATATCTTTTGCCAAACGTATCGAAGAAGCCGGTGCAGATGCTATTGAGCTGAACATCTTTCTAATGCCGTTTAACCTCGACAAAGGTTGTGAAGAAAACGAACAGGCTTATTATGATATTCTCAAAAAAGTAAAACATCAGGTTAAAATTCCGGTTTCGGTTAAAATCAGTCCTTACTTCTCCAATCTCGGCAAAGTCGTGAAAAATCTGGAGGCCAACGGTGCTGATGGGGTCGTGCTGTTTAACCGTTTTTCCACTCCCGATATCGATATTCAGAAGATGAAAGTAACCCATGGCGATATTTTAAGCCATGCTTCCGATATGGCCAATTCTTTACGCTGGATTGCTATTCTGGCCAAAAGAGTAAACCTGAGCCTGGCAGCATCCACCGGTGTTCACGATGGCGAAGCCGTTGTAAAACAGTTGCTGGCCGGCGCTACCGTTACACAACTCACCTCTGCAGTTTACAAGCACGGGCCTTCTTACATTCTCGAAGTTGTTAAATTTGTAAATGACTGGCTGGAGAGCAAAGGTTTCAACTACGTTGATCAGGTTCGTGGTATGCTCAGCCAGCAAACTACTGAAAATCCAAATGCTTATGAGCGTATGCAGTTCATGAAGTACTTTGGTGATATTAAATAATTTATTGATTGCCCAATGAAAAAGGCTGCTTCCGGGCAGCCTTTTTTTTGTCGGTTTTTTCGAAATCAGCTGTAAATATTTTAAAGAAAACTTTCTTTTTGCTGCTAATTTGTTTACTTTTGGGGAAGATGAAAATAGAAAGATGCAAAAGCTAATTACATAACTACAACTAAACATCAGACGCCATGAAAACAACGATTTTCCATAAAAGCACTTTTGCCGGATTCTTAACGTTATTGCTTTTCTTTTCGTTGAGTGTAAAGGCAAATTCCCCTACAAAATTTTCAACCGACAGCACACAATTCACTGCCGTGCGGGGTACGGTAATCAACAGCGAAACACACAATCCGGTGGTCTTTGCTTCCATCTTTATCGAAGGTACCAAAATCGGAACTGTTTCTAACTCTAACGGAAAGTTTCTGATAAAGATTCCTTTGAAATACCAAAAAGACCGGCTTGGCATCAGTAGTATGGGATTCAAAACCAGGTTTGTTCCCGTTTCCTACTTCAACGAGGTATTCAATAAAGTTTATCTCAATCCGGCCATCATTCCTATTCGCGAGGTGGTTATCCGGCATTTGGATCCGGAACATTTGCTGAGTGCTGCCGTGGATAAAATCCCACTAAACTATTCGGACAAACCGGTTATGATGACCGGCTTTTACAGAGAGTCCATTCGAAAAAACAGAAAATACCTGTCAGTAGCAGAAGCCGTTTTAAATATCTATAAAAGTTCATATAACAAGAATAGCTTTGCAAATGACAAAATATCCATCTACAAAGGGCGCAAAGCACAGTATGTCAAAAACAGGGATACGCTGGTTGTGAAATTCCAGGGAGGCCCGCTCAGCTTGTCCTATTTTGATGTTGTGAAAAATAATGATGACATCCTCTCAAAAGAGATGTACGATTACTATAATTACAAGATTGATGGTATTATCATGCTTGACAGCCGGGAGACTTATGTCATCAGTTTCGATCAGAAAGATACGGTGCAACTGCCTCTTTATAAAGGGAAAATATACCTGGATGCAAAAAGTCTTGCCGTTGCCGGCCTTGAAGTGGAAGTCAGTCCCAAACAGCTTAACAAAGCGCTGAGTTATGTGATCAGGAAAAAACCAGCCGGACTGAAAGCAACGCTTCTGGGCATTCACATCCTTGTGAAATACAGAAAGATTGGTGGCAAATGGTATTTAAACTATGTCCGTAACGAAACCGACCTAAAGTTTAAGTGGAAGAAAAAACTTTTCCGCTCCGACTATACGGTTACAGCCGAAACAGCCATCACGAATATTGATACAAAACATGTGGTGAAACCCAAATTCAGCGAACGGTTTAAACCCAACGAAATCTTCTCTGAAAAGGTGAGTAGTTTCTCAGATATAAACTTCTGGGGGGCATCCAACATCATCGAACCGGAAGCTTCAATCCAGTCTGCCATCAGAAAAATCAGTAGAAAACTGAAGAGGAAAAGGTAATTCCATTTGTGGGCGGAAGGGTGAACAGAGAATCGGGTTCAGGGCTTTTTCCGTAACGTGTCGGAGACAGGTTTTTGCTTTTCAATTACTAATTTCAGCTTTGACAATCCGTTTTCCAGAACAGGTGTCATCATCTTTTTCAACATCAGTCCCAGCCATCGCCCGAAAGGATATTGCAGCTTTTGTATCTGCAATTGCCACCTGACCCGTGTTTTTCCCTGGTCATTACTAAAAGTCCAGCGACCTACGGCAGCACCCGGCTCCCCAAAATCCATTTTGGTTTCGATGAGAGAATCCGGCTCACTCTTTATAATCATTATTTTGCCGTTACCATTATGTTTACTCGTCCAGTTTCGTCTGGCACCTGTGCCGGCCTCCGGGCCTTCATACTTATTCACCATGGTTGAATCGGTTTCAAACGGAGACCATTGCTTCCAGTTTCTCAATACGTTAACTTCGTTATATACAATTTCGGGAGAGGCATTTATCTCTGTTGAAGCTTCAACGGTAATATCGCCTGTCAAAAAAACCGGAATGGCCATGAAAATGACAATAATGCTTGTGATAATCAAGAGGGTAAGCCGTAATGAAGTTTTCATTTTCATATTATTAATTATTGAATATTTTCTTTAGCCGCCGGCAAGCCTCTTCGACTAAGCTACGGGGAACTGCAAGATTCATGCGCTGGAAACCCTCGCCTCCGGTTCCAAAAACAGTCCCGTGACTCAGCCCCAAACCGGCTTCAAAAATAAGTTTTCTTTTGATTTCTTCATCCTTTAAACCGGTTTTACGGAAGTCAAGCCAGGCAAGATAGGTGGCTTCGGGATGAGTGAGCTCTATTTGTGGGAGTTCGGATTCCAGAAAAGAAGAAAGATAATCGAAATTACCCTGTACATAATGCATCAACCTGTCAACCCACTCCGAACCTTTTTCATACCCTGCCGTGGAGGCTGCATAACCAAAGAGATTTCCCCTGAAAATATGCAGTTGATGTAAGGTCTTTTTAAACGCTTTTCTCAACCCGGGGTTTGAAATAATGACAGATGAGGTTGACAGCCCGGCAATGTTAAAAGTCTTGCTTGGGGCAATACAGGTAACCGTGATATTGGCAATTTCCCCGGAAACAGAAGCCATGGGAGTATGTCGAAAACCCGGAAGAATCAGATCGTTATGAATCTCATCAGAGATAATGATTATATGATTTCTCAGGCATATCTCTCCAATGGTTTTCAGCTCTTCCTGTGTCCAGCAACGGCTGACGGGATTGTGCGGACTGGAAAGCAAAAGTATCCCGGCCTTTTTTGCTTTCTCTTCGAGATCGTTGAAATCGATGGTGTAACAGCCCTTGTTGTTTGCCAAACGGTTTTCCAGTTGAATACGGTTGTTGCTACGTATGGCTTCAAAAAACGGGAAATAGACCGGAGGTTGAACAATAACACCCTCTCCCTCTTTACTGAAAGTTAAGATGGTAAAATTTATGGCGGGAATGATGCCCGGTGTAAAACTGATCCACTCTTGTTTGATATTCCATCGATGTCTGATTTTTACCCAGTTGATGATGGCCTCAAAATACTCTTCCGGCATGAAGGAATAGCCATAGATAGGATGTTCTGCTCTTTTTTGAATGGCCTCACGGATAAAAGCGGGCGTTTCAAAGTCCATGTCGGCAACCCACATGGGCAATACATTGGCATTGCCAAAGTGCTCCTTTCTCAGATCGTATTTTACACTGTCGGTATTTTCACGCTTTATTATCTTGTCAAAATTGTATTCTTCTGCCATATTCTGTATCATAAAAACGAAAGGCCATGCTCCCGCAGTTTTGAAAATTTATTCAAATGTAAGAAAAGAACGGTTTGTAATGAAATAAAGTATCAGGAATAGACGAAGTAATTGGTAATATTTCTCGTAGATACTCAGTTTAATTTCAAACAACTTCTATGAAAAAATGACAGGCGGCTAATTTTTTTAAAAATTAGGAATTTAACTCTAAGTATTATAAATTTGCTGACAATAAAGTTACTTAACTAATAGTTAAATGAAGAATAATTTCAGCGTTTCGGCAGCAAGGGTACAAAGGGAAAAAGAATACCGGCGGGATTCGATTTTAGATGCGGCCAAACAGGTATTTTTTAGAGTAGGGTATGCCAAAGCGACGATGGACAGCATCGCAGAATTTGCTGAAATCACCAAACCGACAGTTTATCAGTATTTTAAAAGCAAGGATGAACTGTTTTTTTCACTTATGCTGCCCATGATAGATACCATACAGGAGCGTTTGGCGGAAATTAAAACAGAGGTTTCTTCAAATAAGATAACGACAATAGAGCAGTTGTTTGGCAGAATATACGAACAGCTTTATACTATTTATTTGAACGATCCGGGTTCCTTTATTATTATCATCATTTTTCAGCAGCAGTTACGCCTGGTGATGGCTTTAAGAGAGGAAAGGAAGTCGATTATCATTTCAAAAGTAAAACTTTTCTATGTCCATTTTCGAGAACTGATGAAGGTTTCCATAAATCATAACCTCATCAAACCCGTGGACGTGTACCAGATAACAGATTTGCTGTGGATCAACTTTTCAGGAATTATTCAAATGAAAGAGTACAAACCCAATGCTAACCAGCATATTAAGGATATGCTGGAATTTTCAAAACAGGTAATCATTAATTATTTAAAAATATAAACATGTCTCAGAAAGCAATTATTTATGATGCCATACGGAGTCCCCGCGGGAGAGGAAAACGCACGGGCTCGTTGTATGAAGTTACGCCCGTAAGACTATTGAGTTTCGTCTTGCGTGAGCTGGAGAAAAGAAATCATCTCGATACGTCGGTGGTGGATGATGTTATCATGGGTTGTGTTACTCCCATTGGCGAGGAAGGAGGAGATATTGCCCGTACGGCGGCGCTTTACGCCAACTGGCATGTTGATGTGCCGGGCATGCAGCTAAACCGGTTTTGTGCCTCTGGTTTGGAAGCGGTGAATACTGCTGCTGCAAAGGTGGCTTCCGGTTTTGATGATTTAATTGTTGCCGGTGGCGTTGAGGTGATGTCCCGCGTACCCATGGCTTCCGATGGCGGCGCCTGGTTTCTTGACCCGGATGTGAGTATTCAAACCGGTTTTGTGCCACAGGGGATCAGTGCGGATTTGCTGGCTACATTAGAAGGCTTCTCCCGGCAGGAAATTGATGAGCTGGCCATGACTTCACAAGCCAGGGCTGCCGAAGCCACAAAGAGAGGCTTCTTTAAATCGGAAATACCTGTTTATGATCAAAACGGATTACTGATTTTGGATCATGACGAGAATATCCGTCCCGGAACAACCATGGCAGACCTCGGCTCCTTACAACCATCTTTTGAAAAGGCCGGGAAAATTGGTTTCGATGAGGTCGCCTTACGAAAATATCCCATGGTTTCAAAGATTAACCATTTGCATACTGCCGGAAATTCATCAGGAATAGTAGATGGTGCCGCCGCCGTTCTGGTGGGTTCGGAGGAAACAGGCGCCCGGCTGGGACTGAAACCCCGCGCGCGTATTCGTGCCGTAGGATTGGTGGCTACGGAGCCAACGATTATGTTGGTGGGGCCTGGTCCGGCCTCGCTCAAAGCACTGAAAAAAGCGGGCATGACTACCAGGGATTTGGATATAATTGAAATAAATGAAGCCTTTGCCGGCGTCGTGCTCCGGTTTTTGCGCGACCTGAAAATCAACGATATTGACCGTGTGAACGTTAATGGCGGCGCAATAGCTATGGGACATCCGTTGGGAGCCACCGGCGCCATACTCCTCGGAACAGCGCTTGACGAACTCGAACGCAGAGACAAAGAAACAGCTTTGATTTCACTTTGTGTTGGCGGGGGAATGGGTATTGCTACAATTATTGAAAGAATTTAAATGAAACGAAAATGAATACCATAGAATATAAATATTTGGAAAACGGGATTGTTCATCTAATTTTAAATGATAAAACCCAATCTGCTAACATGATTAGTGCCGCTTTTGTTGAGGACTTCAGCCTGGCAGTGGATAAATTGGTTCAGGAAAAAGAGTTGAAAGGTGTTGTTATCAGTTCTGCAAAAAACGTCTTTTTGTCCGGAATCGATTTAAAGATAATAACCGGTAACCCTTCGCCATTGGGTTTATTTGAATTTTCTGAAAAATTTAAAGCAGCATTGCGTAAGCTGGAAACAATGGGAAAACCTGTTGTTTCTCTGATAAACGGCTCCTGCCTCGGTGGTGGTTTTGAACTGACACTCGCAACACATTTCCGGATAGCGTTGAATTCCAAAAAAATCAAAATAGGTCTGCCGGACATAAAAATCGGCCTTTTACCCGCAGGTGGAGGGATCACGCGCCTTTCCCGGTTATTCGGATTGCAAAAAACATTTGAGTATGTCAGCGAGGGAAAAGAGCTGTCGCCAGATGCGGCATTAAAATTCGGACTGATTGATACCTTAGTGGATAGTCCTGATGATTTGTTACCCAGGGCAATTGAATGGATAGAAGCGCATTCTGAAGTTTCGCAACCTTTTGATATTAAAGGATTTAAAATTCCTGGCGGCAGCATAATAAATCCAAAAACAGCACAGGTAATTACTGCCGCTCCGGCCATGCTTATTAAAAAGACAAAAGGGAATTATCCTGCTCCCGAGGCCCTGCTTAGCGTTCTTGCAGAAGGTTCGGTGGTTGACTTTGATACGGCGTTAAGAATCGAATCGCGTTATTTTGTGAAGATTGGAACCGGAAAAGTGGCCAAAAACATGATTAACACGTTGCGATATCAATTTGATAATTTAAAAAAAGGAAACAGCCGGCCAGGCTTACCACCATCCCAACCTTTAAAGAAAATCGGTGTTCTCGGTGCGGGCATGATGGGTCATGGCATTGCTTATGTAGCTGCATTAAGCGGATACCGGGTTGTGTTGAAAGATGTGTCTCCCGAACCGGCGCAAAAAGGTCTGCAACGAATAGAGGCGATCATGGAAAAGCGAATTGCAAGAGGACAATTTAGTATTGAGAAGAAAAAACAGGTTCTGGAACGTATTTTACCAACTGATAAGCCGGAAGATTTAAAAGGTTGTGATTTGGTTATCGAAGCCGTATTTGAGGACAGGGAGCTAAAAGCTAAAGTTACAATGGAAGCGGAGCCTTTTATGTCGGGGCAGGGTTTCTTTGCATCCAATACCTCTACTTTACCCATTTCCGGTCTTGCAACTGCCTTTTCACTTCCGGATAAATTCATCGGTCTTCATTTCTTTTCACCGGTGGATAAAATGCAACTGGTAGAGATTATTAAAGGAAAAGAGACTTCGGACGAGACTTTAGCCCGCGCTTTTGATTTTGTTTTGAGTATCAGGAAAATACCTATTGTTGTCAACGATAGCCGTGGCTTTTATACTTCCCGCGTTTTCAGTACTTATGTGGAAGAGGGACTGGCTCTTCTGGGCGAAGGACAAAATCCCCAGTGTATTGAGTCGGCCGGAAGTGCTGCCGGAATGCCGGTCGGCCCGCTGGCTCTGACAGACGAAATAAGTTTGACATTAATCGAGCATATCAACAGGCAAACCGAAGCAGACTTAAAAGCCGAAGGCAAAACACGTCCGTCTCATCCTGCCGATGCCGTCGTGGAAAAGATGATCCATAAATTTGACCGAAAGGGAAAAGCCTTTGGTGCAGGTTTTTATGATTATCCCGAAGGGGAAAGTAAGCACTTATGGAGCGATTTGCCAAAGATATTTCCACTTAAAACTGCTGCTTTGAGACAAGAGGAAATGATAGACAGACTCATGTTTATCCAGGCCATTGAAACAGTACGATGTTTGGAAGAAGGGGTTTTGAATTCGGTAGCAGATGCCAATATCGGGAGCATTTTCGGATGGGGTTTTCCTCCGTTTAAAGGGGGAACTTTGCAGTTTGTCAATGATTACGGGATTCCTGAGTTTGTGGAAAAAGCACGGGAATTAGAAAAGAAATTCGGAAAGCGTTTTGCCACACCAAAATTGTTGGTTGAGATGGCATCCGGAAATAAAGTTTTTGAATGAAATCATATGAAACATTCATGATTCCGCCTTAGGCGGAAACACACAACTTGTCCCGTTTCAAATGGAGGAGAATGATTAAATAGCTCCGGCAGGAGCGAAATATAGTAGCCCGGTGCGATAGCGCCGGGTAAAAAAATAAAGGGAAATCCGTTTTGGCGGGATTTTCGATGTCTCGCCTTAGGCGAGACGAAAATCCCTGTAAGGGGTCTTACAATCGTGACAAAACATAAAATAAAGAATATCAACAAAATACTAAATTATAAACAGATGAAAAGAAACCTGCCTTTTACCGAAGAACACAAATTGTTCAGGCAATCTGTAAAAGAATTTATTGCTCGTGAAGTGGCTCCAAATTATGCCCAATGGGAGGAAGAGGGAATAGTGCCGAGAGAAATCTGGAAAAAATGTGGTTCGCAGGGCTTTCTGCTTCCGTGGGCCGATGAAAAACAGGGTGGCTTTCAGGCAGATTATCTGTTTTCGGTTATCGTGATAGAGGAATTGGCGGGATCGGGATGTATGGGACTTTTCCTGTCATTGCACAGTGATATTGTTGCTCCTTATATTACCCGCTATGGTTCAGAAGAACAAATTCAAAAATACATTCCCGGCTGTGTTTCCGGCGACACGATTCTGGCCATAGCCATGACCGAACCCGGGGCAGGTTCCGACTTAAGCGCCATGAAGACGACTGCTGTAAAACAAGGAGACAGCTGGGTTTTAAACGGACAAAAAACATTTATCTCCAACGGCTTACTATCCGATGTTGTGGTGGTTGCCGCTAAAACGGGCGATAAAAGCACCCCGCCTCATCAGGCGGTAAGCCTTTTTTTGGTGGAAAGAGATACTCCCGGCTTTGTTCGTGGCAAACCTTTAAAGAAAATTGGTCTGAAAGCTCAGGATACCATTGAAATGTTTTTTGACAATTGCAGAATACCGGCTGAGAATCTGTTGGGAGAAGAAAACAGGGGCTTTTATTATTTGATGGAAAAATTACCGGAAGAACGTCTTTCCGTCGCCATTGGTTGTCAGGCTTCTGCTGAAGCTGCATTTAATTTGACGCTGCAATATATTCAGGAGCGAAAGGCTTTTGGGAAGACACTGAGCAAATTTGAACACATACAATTTGAAATGGCCGATATGGCGAGCTTGCTGAGCATGGGACGGAGCTTTGTTGATAGTGTAATAATGGCGCATTTAAACGGAGAGCCCGTTTTGATGGAAACGAGCATGGCCAAATACAAAATATGTGAATTAAACAAGGAAATTGCCGACCGGTGTCTTCAGCTGTTTGGAGGGTACGGTTATATGGCCGATTACCCTATTTCCCGGTTTTATATCGATGCGAGGGTACAGACAATTTATTCCGGAACTTCCGAAATAATGAAAATGATTATTGCTAAAAACTTAGGCTTGTAATATGGGCACGCTGAACGGTTATAAAGTAATAGAAATGGGAGGAATTGGTCCTGCTCCCTTTGCAGGAATGCTATTGGCAGACATGGGTGCGGAGGTAATACGTATTGAACGTAAAGATACCGGATTGCGTTTCGTCTCTGCGAAATATGAAATTATGAACAGAGGCAAGAAATCTGCATTTTTTGATTTGAAAAATGAAGAGGATCGGAAATTAGTCCTTGGATTAATTGATACGGCGGATGTGTTGATCGACCCGTACAGGCCGGGCGTAATGGAAAAGTTTGGCTTTTCTCCCGAAATATTGGCGGAGAGAAATCCGGGATTGGTTTATGGCAGAATCACAGGCTATGGGCAAACGGGAGTCTTGTCGGGTTTTGCCGGACATGATATTGATTATTTAGCAATTAGCGGTGTTTTATCTGCCATTGGTTCCAAAGATAAGCCTTCTGTACCTCTTAATTTGATAGCAGATTTTGGCGCCGGCGGAATGCTTTTGCTCAACGGAATTCTTGCAGCACTTCTCGAAAGAGAAAAATCCGGTAAGGGTCAGGTTGTGGATGCGGCCATGGTGGACGGAGCAGCCCAAATGATGAGCCTGTTTTACGGATATATGCAGGCAGGCTTCTGGTCGGTGAACCGCGAAAGCAATTTAATCGATGGCGGGGCGCCTTACTACAATGTTTATGAAACAAAAGATGGGAAATTTATTGCCATCGGCGCCCTGGAACCTCAGTTTTATCAACGGTTAAAAGAGTTATTAAAACTTGATAAAAAAGAATTTGAAGACCAATTGAATGCCGAAAAGTGGCCTGTGCAAAAAGAACATCTTTCACGGATATTTAAGCAAAGGACCAGAGATGAGTGGACTGCTTTGTTGTTCAGGGAAAACAGTTGTGTTGCCCCTGTTCTGAACATGAAAGAAGCCATTGAATTTGAGCCTAACAAGTCACGTTCTGTTTTTACAGAGCAGCAGGGAGTTATTCAACCCGCCCCGGCTCCGAGGTTTTCGCGAACGCCTTCCAAAGCGGGAAAACTACCGGAAAAATACGGCCTGGACACCCGCGAAATTATTCGTCAACTTAAAAGTCAAAAAAATGATTCTAACATCCGGAACATATCGAAATGATTGATGTCATCCCCCGGAATCCTGTGGGTAAAATTTTGAAGAATATTCTGAGGGAGGATATTCGAAGAAAGATGGAGGGTTGAGGTTTGTTGGCAGTCCAACACTGATTTTGAATGGCCGG
>BTTE01000030.1:0-32015 GCA_036244975.1 bacterium
GACCTGCAACCAAGATAAATGATAGAAGTGCTGCTCCGTGCGGCATACAGAATCCCGCTTACAGGTCTGACGGTTTTTTTATCCTTTGAAATGCGAAAGGGTTTCTTCAATGGAAAAGCCCCGCTCTTTTATAATTTTCTTATAAATCCGCGCTATAACCTGTACCAGTTTCTCTATATCCGATTTGGTTTGATACAACGAAATTTGTATGCGGACACCCACATTTTTAATGGGGACGGCAGGAAACAAACCAGCAGTAGCAGACAATCTTTCAGGATAGAGGATTTTGCCACACAAAGAAATATTTTCCCAGTTTCCCATGGGGAAATAAGCCGTTGGCGTGCGGGTTTTATCCACAAGCGGAAGTCCCATCTCATCACAACGGTCATAAAAGTAATCAATCAACTCTTTGAGTTGGCTTTGAAGTTCTGTTATTTCCGGGCTCAGGTGAATTTTTGATGAGGCAATAAGCCCGCCAAGCGTGGACGATTCCAATGGCCCCGTAAACATAAGGGGTCCGCTCAGATAGACCAACAGTTTTTTGATTTCCTCGCTGGGACAAACGATGGCTCCGCCACCGGCACCAAACCCTTTACCAAACGACACCGCCAATACCATCTTAGGATGCTGTCTAATTTGCGAAAGCACATATCCACTGCCATTCGGACCTGTCCAGCTGATACCATGCGCATCGTCCACATAAACATAAAACTTTTCATACTTATTCAGCAAAATCTCCACCTCTTTGGCCGGAAACACATCTCCATACATTGAGTAAACACCATCAGCAAGATACCATATTTTTTCATGGGTTTTCCGCAATTCAACAATCCTCTCTTCCAATTTCTGCATATTATTATGCCGAATGATTTCGATATGTATGCCATGAGCACGTACCATATCGGTAGCCATTTGGATAGTAGCATGAACATGATGGTCGAGAATAACCGCATCTTTGCGCTCAATCAGTAACGGCAATGCCCCCACATGTGCCAGTGTGGTTTTCGGATAAAGAGCCACCGGGTTCCCAAAGACCTCTGCCAAAATATCTTCCGCCTCATCTGTTTTATGCAAATGCAAAAACTCTCTCGAAATAGAAAGGTTAAAACCGTTTTCTTTTATGGACGCGATGGCACCGTTGATGATGCGCTCATCATGCATGAGCATCAAATAATCGCTCAAAGAAAAAGGGACGACTTTTTGCCCGTTAATGTTTATTGCTTTTTTCTGTCCGTTCGGTTCGCACTGAGTGGCAATATGCCCAATACCTATTTGCTTGGCCTCATCAATTATCTGAAATGCTCTCTCTGTTAACGAATTTCCCATATGATTTTATTTTTTAGTTTCAACAAATTTACAAACTTTGATGGATTTCCCAAAATGGGAAAAAATAGTTATGAACTTTTGTTGTTAAAATCTTCAGCCGAAAAAACCAATTTTCACCACGCTTCTCTTTTGCATTTGAAAAATTATTAACTTTGCTATGTTGTGAGAGAAACAAAACAGAAAAAAGGTTATTAATTCCGGTTTTTAAGCTGGTCTTTTCAAGTGTACAGTTTCTATATTCTGTTTTTTTAACCCCGGTAGAATCACACAATAACAAAGAAAAAGTTTTCAAGATAGTTTGTAAGATAAAATAAAACAGATGAATATTTTCGGTACAAAAATTGACATAACTAAAATCAATAAGGAAGATTGGTTCGATTTCGAAAAACAGTTTCTTAAACAAGTAAGTTTAACGGTATTGGGATTCGCTTTTGTTTCCCTCGTTCTGAATGTCTTAATGAAATTCAACGAGGCTTTATTTACTGTCCCCCTCGTAGCGATGGCCATTTTTTCGATTGTTTATTTCATGACAAGTTATGACTTTCATATTCTTTTTGCCAAATGGTTGTTTATCATAACTGCCTTGGTTGTGATTAACCTTGTGTGGTATTATAATTATGGTTCCCGGGGCCCCTGGTTTTTTCTGCTCATTCTGTTGTACGGTTACCTGATTTTTATGATGAGCGGGAAGCAATTATTTCTTTTAAGCATGGCTTTGATATTAAATGTAATGGTATTATTTTTTTATGAATATACCCATCCGGGAATACTTGGAGATTACCCAAATGATACCATGAGATTATTTGATTTTTATACTGCTATTCTCATGTCAGGTATCACTGCTTACGTGTTAATGTCTTTGGCCAAAAATTCTTATCTCACACAATATCAGAAAGCAAAAACAGCGGACAAACTCAAATCTGCCTTTCTGGCAAACATGTCACATGAAATCCGCACCCCCCTCAACGCCATCGTAGGCTTTAGCAATTTGCTGGCCGATGGCACCATTAAAGATGAGGAGAAAGAGCAGTATGTTTCCATTATTAACAGCAGCAACGAAACGCTGCTTCAGTTGATTGATGATATCCTGGATGTCTCCATGATTGAAGCCAACCAAATGAAAATCAACAAAATAAACTTTTCGGTAAATGAACTTCTCTTAAATCTCCAAAGAACCTACAATTCTATTCTGAAAGAGAAGAAGAAGGATGTTGTACAATTGAAACTGCATCATCCCGGGGAATCATATTGGATAACCTCCGATCAAATCAGAATTAACCAGGTGTTGGTGAATCTTTTGAACAATGCCATAAAATTTACCAATAAGGGTTCCATTGAAATCGGGTTTGAACCGGAAGGAGACCGGCTGAAATTTTACATCAAAGACACAGGTATCGGCATTGAAGAAGCTCACCTGGCACAATTGTTCGACCGCTTTTATAAGATTGAGGATAATAACCGGAAACTTTACCGGGGCACGGGAATCGGCCTGTATCTTTCTAAAAAAATTGTTGAAATGCTGGGCGGTCAGATTCAGGTTACATCCGTATTCGGAGAAGGTTCTGTTTTTAGCTTTTATATTCCTGCCGAAGAACTGACTATTGTGCCTGACAAAGCAGAACACAAATCTGAAAAAGAACAAAAACCAGTCGAATTTTCGCATAACGCCGTTGTTCTGCTTGTCGAAGATGATAGAAGCAGTAGCATTTATTTTAAAAAGGTGATGGAAGACCTCAATATTCATGTTCTGCAAGCCTTCGATGGGCTGGAAGCCCTAAAGCTATTTTCGGAAAACCGTGATATTTCTCTTGTCTTGCTTGATATAAGGTTACCCGGCCTCAGCGGTCTTGAGATACTTAAGGAGATGAAAAAGACCAGCCCCGAACTTCCGGTCATTGCCCAAACCGCTTTTGCCATGGCCGGTGACGAAGAAAAATACCTGGCATTGGGATTCGATGATTATATCGCAAAACCAGTCAAAAAAGATATTCTGATAAAAAAGCTACAACGGTTTATTCTAAAATAAGTGATTCAAAGGGTGAGGGGGTCTTTACAATTCCTAAGTACAAAATCAAAATGGTTTATCGCTGAAAAAATGAAAAACCACATGCAGGCTAACCTTATTTTCAAATATTTCCCGGAACTCACCGACAGACAAAGGCAGCAAATGGCAGAACTTGCACCGCTTTATCAGGAATGGAACAGCCGTATTAATGTGATTTCCCGTAAGGACATGGAAAATTTTTACCTGCATCATGTGCTTCATTCCCTCGGCATCGCCAAACTGCTTTCGTTTAAACCCGGTACAAAGATTATGGATGCCGGCACGGGAGGCGGTTTTCCCGGTATCCCGATGGCCATCTTATTTCCCGAAGCTCATTTCTATCTTGTTGACTCCATCGGGAAAAAAATAAAGGTCGTTAAAGAAGTTGCCCGGGCATTGGATTTGAAAAACGTGGAGGCGGAACAAATCAGAGCCGAACAGGTAACCCGCACGTTTGATTTTGTGGTAAGCCGTGCCGTTACCGACCTGGAAGTTTTTACACAATGGACCTTACACAAGGTTCATCCTCGCTCGTTTAACCCGTTGTCCAACGGTATTTTATACCTGAAAGGTACAGGTATCGAAGAGGAAATAAGCCGGGTAAGTAAACTTAAAAAGACAACGGTTTCCCCCTACCCGCTGGAACGTTTTTTTGAAGAAGATTTTTTTAAAACAAAGCAGATAGTTCACGTGTACCGGTAGAGTAACATCTTTATTCAAATAACCAAATATCAAATAATACCCAATAACCAGGCTAAAATAATCAAACCACAGTGATAACAGATTTACAATTTTGATTTTTGAATTATTGAAACTTGATTATTGGAACTTTTTCCTGCAGACACCAAATAAGAATTAATCCATATTAACATCAATCATTGCCGGCACCCAAAATAAATTCTTACTTTCGCCCATTCATCTCAATTAAAAACAAAAATTTAAAATAAACATTATGACTGAAGCAATACAGAAATCACTAAGGGAGTCGCCTGTGGCACGTTGGACAGCGATGGTAGTAGTTTCTCTGTCCATGTTCGGAGCATATTATTTTAACTATGCCGGTTCGTCGGTAAAACCACTTCTTGAAACCGCCCTGGGGTGGACAAGCAAGGATCTTGGTTTATATACCGGATCTTATGCTGTGTTCAACGTCTTTTTATTTATGCTGATTTTCAGTGGTTTTATTCTGGACAAATTCGGGATCAGAGTAACCGGTCTTGGTGCCACCGCACTGATGGTAATTGGCACCGGCGTTAACTATTGGGCTATGACCGCTTTATCGCCTCATGTAGCCAATACAATGGTATCATTACCCTTTGTTGGACAGATTAAAATGCAGGTTCTCCTTTCCAGTCTCGGTTTTGGCATTTTCGGTATTGGAAGTGAGGCGACGGGAATCACCCTCTCCAAAGCCATTGTAAAATGGTTTAAAGGCAAAGAACTTGCCCTCGCCATGGGGCTTCAAATGTCAATTGCCCGTTTAGGTACGGCTCTCGCATTGGCCATTTCATTGCCTGTAGCCATTAAATTCTCTTACAGTACACCGATTTTGCTTGCCTTCGTCCTTATGCTGGTCGGACTGATTGCTTTTATCACCTACATAGTGTTAGACAAAAGATTGGATGCTTCTGAAAAGGGGTTAATTAAAGAAGAAGAAGAGCCCTTCCGCATCAAAGATATTCTTTCCATTATCAACAACAAAGCTTTCTGGTACATTGCCATTCTTTGCGTTTTATTTTATGGCGCCGTATTCCCTTTTTTATTCTATGCTCCTGATTTCATGATTAATAAGTACCATGTTGCACCGAAGCTGGCAGGCCTTATTCCAATGCTGCTCCCTTTCGGTACCATTTTTCTGACCCCTTTGTTTGGCGGTATCTACGACAAAAAAGGTAAAGGGGCCACCATTATGATTATTGGCGCCGTCATGCTTCTCGTTGTACACAGTTTTTTGGCCGTTCCCGGCCTCGACCACTGGTTTTTTGCAGCTATTATGGTGGTGATACTGGGAATTTCTTTCTCTCTCGTTCCCTCAGCCATGTGGCCATCAGTACCTAAAATTATCCCGGAAAAAAAGCTGGGAACGGCTTATGCCATAATTTTTTGGATTCAAAACGGTGGCTTATTTTTTATTCCTATCTTACTTGGTAGCGTTCTGAGCGCTTCAAATCCGAATGTTTTCCCCAACAAAACACTCATTAAGTCTTCCATTGAACAGAGTTTTAGCAAAGCGCTGGCCGAAAACAATATCACTGCCAATACCAAACAATTAAGAATAGCCATTGATAAAACCACCGGAAGAATTGTGGACTCTGTTGTGCAGACTACTTTCTATCAGCCGACACCGCAAAAAGAAGTGAAAACCAAACAGCTGAAAAACAACATCGTGGCAAGCAACCTTAGCGCAGTACAACAGATTAGTTTAAATGATGGAAGTAAAGCCTCTCTCGAAGTACTGGGAAGGGCATTTACCAAAGCCACTTATCCCATTGTAAAAAATGAAAAACTCGACATCAGGTATAATTACACAAACGATATTCTCATATTTGTCTTGCTCGGCATCTTGTCAGTTATTGTCAGCCTCCTGTTGAAAGCCGAAGACAAGAAGAAAGGCTATGGTTTGGAGTTGCCTAATATGGAAAAATAACAGTTTAAATTTTTAAAATATTAAATCATGAGTGAAGAAATATTAAATCTGGAACCGAAGGCCCTGTGGAAAAATTTCTACAGCCTGACACAAATTCCCCGTCCTTCTAAAAAAGAGGGTAAGGTTATTGAATTTCTGAAAAAATTCGGAGAAGACCTGGGACTGGAAACACTGGTGGATGAAGTGGGAAACGTGATTATTAAAAAACCTGCCACGGAAGGTATGGAAAACAGAAAAGGAATTATCTTTCAGGGACATATTGATATGGTTCCCCAGAAAAATTCGGATGTGGATCACGATTTTGAAAAAGACCCCATTGATGCTTACATCGATGGCGAATGGGTTACTGCCAAAGGGACAACACTTGGCGCCGATAACGGCATGGGCGTCGCTGCAGCCATGACGGTTCTCGAATCGAAAGATTTGGTACACGGGCCTGTGGAAGCTCTGTTTACCGTTGATGAGGAAACCGGCATGACCGGTGCCGAAGGGCTGAAACCCGGCCTGCTGGATGGCGATATTCTGCTGAATCTTGATTCGGAAGACGAAGGTGAACTCTATATCGGTTGCGCCGGTGGTGTCAACACCAATGGCGAACTAAAATACAAGGAAGAGGATGTTCCGGAAGGTATGGCTGCTTACAAAGTTACCGTAAAAGGACTGAAAGGCGGACATTCCGGACTGGACATCAACCTCGGACGCGGTAACTCCAACAAAATTATCAATGCGTTGCTGGTTACGGCCTATGAAAAATACGGCTTGCGTGTGGCCGGGATGGAAGGCGGAAACCTGCGCAATGCCATTCCGCGCGAAGCTTTTGCCATAACCATTCTTCCCGAAGATAAAAAAGTTGATTTTGAAGCTTTTGTAAAAGAATTCGAACAGATTGTAAAAGACGAATTTACCAAAACAGATGCCGGTGTCGAAGTTAGCGCCGAGACTACCGACATGCCCGCAAAAGTGATGGAAGAAAAAGCACAGGCAAGCCTTTTCAAAGCTGTGGCCGACTGTCCCAACGGTATGATTACTATGAGTAAAGATCTGGAGGGTATCGTGGAAACTTCCACCAACCTGTCCATTGTCAAAGCGGCAAACGGCAAAATTGAATTGGCCAGCCTGCAACGCAGCCTTACGGAAGATGGAAAAGACAAGATAGCTGCCGATGTACGCGCTTCACACGAAGCTGCCGGCCTCAAAGCCGAAAGTTCAGGCGATTACCCCGGATGGAAACCCGATCCCGATTCGAATATCCTGAAAGAGATGAAAAATATCTACAATAAGAAGTTCGGAAAAGTTCCTGAAGTAAAGGTTATCCATGCCGGACTGGAATGTGGTCTGCTCGGTTCGGTTTACACCAATTGGGATATGGTTTCCTTTGGTCCCACCATCCGCTGGCCTCATTCTCCGGATGAAAAAGTGAATATTGCGACAGTTCAGAAATTTTGGGATTTTCTGCTGGAGACCCTGAAAGAAGTTCCTGAAAAATAAAACCTCTGAGATTCTCCTTATCTTTTAGCGAAAGGAGAATCTCTTTTGAATCAACATTCACAATACGGAACATCCCCATAAACAAAAGAAAAAATTAATTTTTTCGGATTTCAATTTGTGAGTTTTAAAAAATAGTCTATTTTTGCACTCCCAAAATTTACAGAAAGATGACAAAGAGAACTTTTCAACCATCGGTAAGAAAAAGAAAGAATAAGCACGGATTTCGCGAAAGAATGTCCAGCGTGAATGGTCGCAAAGTGCTGAAAAGAAGAAGAGCTAAAGGGAGGAAAAGACTATCTGTTTCTGACGAATACAGATAGTAAGCGAACGCAAGTTCATATTTTTCAATAATAGCCAAAACCTCAGAGACTGCCTCAACTTGTTTGAGCCGGTCTCTTTTTTGTGCCCGGACGTTTCCTGTTTTTTAGCCGACTTATTCTGAATAATTGTTTGCTTTCGCCTTTTTGCTTCCCCGGTACATTTCAAATTTGATGAAACGGCTCTCCAGCGGTCCGTTGTACAGGATAATTTTCCGGGAGGGTCGTAAGCCGATAAATTTGGCGACTTCCAGGTTTCCGGTGATGATCCATGCTTCGTAGCCCTGGAATCTGTTTTTCAGCACATCGCCGATATGTTTGTAAAGTTCGATAAGCTCATCCTCATCCAGGCGTATGCCATAGGGCGGGTTGAACATTAAAATACCTTTGCCGCTTTCGGGATTGACTTTTTCGAAAGGCTTGTTGAGCAGCATGACGTCTTTGTGCAGACCGGCGTATTTCAGGTTGGAGCGGGCAATGCCAAAAGCTTTAAATGATTTGTCGGAAGCGATGATGGGATTGTCGTATTCGCAAATTTCTTCGGCAGCTTCCTTTTTTATTTGCCTGAAAAGCTCCGGGTCAAAATCATTCCAGTTTTCAAAAGAGAAATGTTTGCGGTAGTAGCCGGCCGGAATGTTCATGGCCAGCATGGCTGCCTCTATGGGAATGGTGCCGGAGCCACACATGGGGTCGATGAAGTCGCCGTCTTTTTTCCATCCGCTGAGCTTAATCATGCCGGCAGCGAGTACTTCGTTCAGTGGCGCTTTGTCAACAGCAACACGATAGCCTCTCTTGTGCAGCGAATCACCGGAACTATCCAGCGAAATGGTACATTCATCCTGACTAATGTGCACGTTGATATGCATCTGAGCGTTCTCTTTACTGACGAATGGCCGCTTTCCCATCTTCTCGCGAAACCGGTCGGCAATGGCATCTTTTGTTTTCAGCGCCACATAAAGCGAATTGGTCAATGATGAATGGAAAACCGATGCAGAGACAACAAAGGTTTTTTCGACATCAAAAAGTGCCGGCCAGTCGATACGTTTGACCTTTTCGTAAAGTTCCTGTTCGTTCTTCACGGTGAAAATACCAATGGGTTTAAGCACACGTAAAGCGGTACGGCAAAGATAGTTGGCTTTGTACATTAGCGCTTTGTCGCCCCGAAAAAAAACCACCCTGTTCCCGGTCTCCACCGAGCCGGCTCCCAAAGTATTGAGTTCATCAGCCAATACGTTTTCCAGCCCGGCAAGTGTTTTGGCGGTAAGATCCACGCCTTTTTCGAATATTTTCAGATTTTCCATGCGCTGCAAAAGTAGGAAAAAAGGAAGAAGTACATACAGATATTTGTGTTAGACAAGGGGTACAAGGTACAAGCGGACGCTTGCACCATTATACGGAGGCAAATCCGATTGAAATATCCTATTTTTGTAAAAAACAAAAGACATGACTATAAATGAGGCGCAAGAGCAGGTAGATCAGTGGATAAACACTACCGGCGTGAGGTATTTCAACGAGTTGACAAATATGGCAATGCTTACGGAGGAGGTGGGCGAAGTGGCCAGTATTATAGCACGGAAGTACGGCGAACAGTCGTTTAAGGAATCGGACAAAGCTGTTGACCTGGCCGACGAAATGGCGGATGTACTTTTTGTGTTGATTTGTCTGGCCAACCAAACTGGAATTGATTTGGAAAAAGCGCTGGTTAAAAATCTGGCGAAAAAAGAGATTCGCGACAAAACCCGCCACAAAAACAATCCAAAACTCAGGTAAAGGATTGGCCGTCGGAAAAATGTATTTTGATTCTTATTCTCGTAAGATACAGGTGGTCGCCGGAAACATTTTTATACAATTTGATTTTAAAAAAGTAGTATATTTGCACCCCTTTAAAAGGAGAAAATATTTTGCGGGTGTGGCGAAATTGGTAGACGCGCCAGACTTAGGATCTGGTGCCGCAAGGCGTGGGGGTTCGAGTCCCTTCATCCGCACATTTTTATTTAAACAAAAATAATTTTAATGAATATCACAAAAGAAGAAAGCGGGAAACTTACTGCTCTTGTCCACATTAACCTGAAAGAAGAAGATTACATTGAGAAAGTTAACCAGCAATTAAAAACCTATCGCAAAGGGGCTAAGATGCCGGGGTTCAGACCCGGAATGGTGCCTATGGGAATGATAAAAAGGATGTACGGAAAAGCCGTCCTTGCTGATGAGGTGAACAAAAGTATTTCCGATGGCCTCAACAACTACCTTCAAGACAACAAAATCAATGTGCTGGGAAATCCTTTGCCTAATGAAGAGAAAACAGCCACCCTTGATTTTGACAAACAGAAAGAGTTTGATTTCTTTTTCGATATCGGAATAGCTCCTGAAGTTAAAGTGAACCTGTCGGAAGACATTAAGGTAACTTATTATAAAATCAAGGTCAGCGACGAAGAGGTCGAAAAAGCGCTGGCCGATATTCAAAAACGCCTTGGCAAAGAAGAACATCCCGAAAAGGCTGAGTTAGACGACTCGCTTAAAGGGAAATTTGTTCAGGTTGACGAAGAAGGCAATGACGTTGAAGACGGTTACACCAAAGAAGGCTCTTTCGTCGTTTCCGATATCGCACTGAAGACTATTCAGAAAAAATTTGTCGGCAAAGAAAAGGGAAAACGTGTGGTGTTTAACCCTGCCAATGCCTATAAAGATGACGATAAAGTAAAGGAACTTCTTGGTCTGGCCGAGGGTGATGAAAAGCTGAAGGCAGATTATGCTTTTGAAATTGAAGATATTATACACACCGAGCCGGCTGAACTGAACCAAGAATTTTTCAAACAGGTTTATCCCTCCGATGAGCTGAAAACGGTTGAAGAGTTCAAAAACCGTATTCGTGAAGACCTGTCCGGGCATTATCAGAAAGATGCCGACAAACAATTTGTTTCCGACACCATCGATTTTTTGCTCGAAAATGTAAACCCGGAGTTGCCGGACGACTTCCTGAGACGCTGGTTATTTGAGAGCAACAAGGAAAAAACCACCAAAGAGCAAATTGACGGTCAGTACGACAGTTATGCCAAGACCTTTAAATGGCAGCTTATCGAAGAAAAACTTATAGAAGCCCATGGCGATGCTTTAAGAGTTAGCCGCGAAGATGTGCACGACAAGGTAAGAGCCTATTTTCAAATGCCCGATGGTGGTGAGCCCAACCCGCAGATGGAAGAGATTGTCGATCAGCTTTTGAGCAATGAAGAAGAGTATCAGCGTATTTTCGGGGAGCTGATGGACGAACGTTACATTGCTTTTTTCAAAGAGAAGATTGACAAAGAGGAAAAAGAGGTTACAACCGACGAATTTATCAAGATAATTTCAACACCTAAACAATAATCTTATGAACAGCAGCAAAGAATTCAGAAAATACGCCATCAAACATCACGGCATCAGCAGCCTGACACTGGAGCGTTACAGTTCGGTTTACGGAAATTATATCTCTCCCACCATTATTGAAGAACGGCAGATGAATATAGCCCAAATGGATGTCTTTTCGCGTTTGATGATGGACAGAATTATCTTTTTGGGTGTTCCTATTGACGATTACGTGGCCAACATTATCCAGGCACAGCTACTGTTTTTGGAATCGGCGGACTCGGCTCGCGATATCCAGATTTATCTGAACACACCGGGAGGCTCTGTTTATGCCGGTCTGGGTATCTACGATACCATGCAGTACATTAAACCCAATATAGCAACCATTTGCACGGGAATAGCCGCCTCTATGGGAGCTGTGATTTTGTGTGCCGGCGAAAAAGGAAAACGTACGGCGCTTACCCATTCCAGAGTGCTGATTCACCAACCTATGGGTGGTGCAGAGGGTCCGGCTTCCGATATTGAAATTACCGCCCGTGAGATTCAGAAACTAAAAAAAGAACTTTACGAAATTATCTCGAAACACAGCGGACAGACTTATAAAAGAGTATGGAAAGACAGCGACCGCGACTATTGGATGACTGCCAAAGAAGCCAAAGAATACGGTATGATTGATGAAGTACTTTTACGAAAAGAAAAATAGATAACCGATACGGTCATTTTATAAACAGAATAGTTGTTTTGTGCAGGGCATGAAACGGCAATAAATTTCTACCATGGCAAAAACAAAAGAAGAGCACTGTTACTTTTGCGGCAGACCCAAAGCGGAAACCGAATTGCTGGTTTCCGGAATGGAGGCTAAAATTTGCAATTATTGCATTGAGCAGGCAAAGACTATTCTCGATGAGGAGTCACATGCTAAAGTGAAAGATCTGAAGATTGACCATACCCTGATGAAGCCTGTGGAAATAAAAGTCTTTCTCGACCAGTATGTTATCGGACAGGAAGATGCCAAAAAGGTGCTTTCGGTGGCGGTTTACAACCATTACAAGCGTATTGGCCAGACCATGGAAACCAATGAGGTGGAAATTGAAAAATCCAATATTATTCTTGTGGGAGATACCGGAACCGGAAAAACACTGCTGGCCCGCACCATCGCCCGTATGCTGCACGTGCCTTTTGCCATTGCCGATGCCACTGTTCTTACAGAGGCCGGTTATGTAGGTGAAGATGTGGAAAGTATCCTTACCCGCTTGTTGCAATCGGCCGATTACGATGTAAAATCGGCCGAAAAGGGAATTATTTTTATTGATGAAATCGATAAGATTGCCCGCAAAAGCGACAATCCCTCCATCACCCGCGATGTTTCCGGCGAAGGTGTTCAGCAGGCTTTGCTGAAATTGCTGGAAGGCTCCATCATCAATGTGCCACCCCAGGGCGGACGCAAACATCCCGAGCAGAGAATGATTCAGGTAAATACCAAAGATATCCTGTTTATCTCCGGAGGTGCTTTCCAGGGCATTGGGCGAATTATTGCCGCACGTCTGCGTACCAACGTGGTGGGTTATACTTTTGCCGGGCATAAGGAAGAGGGAATAGACATGGAAAATCTGTTGCAATACATTTCGCCTGCCGATTTGAAGAAATTCGGACTAATTCCCGAAATTGTGGGTCGTTTGCCCATTCTTACTTACCTCAATCCGCTGGATAAAGAGACGCTAAGACGAATTCTTCTTGAGCCAAAAAATGCGCTTGTGAAGCAGTTTGTCAAGCTTTTTTATATGGATGGTATCAAACTGACATTTGAAGATGCCGTTTTTGATTTCGTGGTGGAGAAGTCCATCGAATTCAAGCTGGGTGCCCGTGGTTTACGTTCTATCCTTGAAACCATTTTGATGGATGCCATGTTTGACCTTCCTTCCAGAAAGAGAACCAAGACCTGGCGCGTTACCCTCCGTTATGCTGAGGAGAAACTTGGAAATTCCGGTATTACCAAACTGAAGGCAGCAGTTTAATGTTGCCCTGCCGTCACCTGTTACCGGAATCTTTTATCGCATCTCCAATCCTGTCTTACATTTTCATAAAATTAAAAATACAGTAAGCCAGAAATATGTGCTCTGTTGTTCGGGATAGCCTTTCCAAGGTTATAATTTCTTAGTTTTGCACAAAACTAAAAAATAACTTTTGAGATATTTTAACGAGACACCCGAATTAGTAAAAGCCGGCCTTTATGTGCTTATTCTCATGGCCATGGGCACTGTAGGATATATGCTTATTGAGTCCTATTCGTTAATTGACGCACTGTACATGACGGTTATTACCGTGTCCACCGTCGGGTTCCGCGAAGTCAAACCTTTGTCGGATCCGGGAAAGATATTTACCATATTTATTATTCTCTCAAGTCTCGGTGTCCTGGCCTACTTTTTATCGAACCTTACACAAAGCCTCTTTAAAACGCAGTTGAGCTTTTTCTTTGGTGGAAACCTCAAACATTTAAAACGAAAAAAGATGGAAAATCATATTATTGTCTGCGGCTATGGCCGGAACGGAAACCAGGTAGTCCGGGAACTCACGGCTTTCGGCGAAAAAGTAATTGTAATTGACAAAGACCACGAACTGGTGGTGAGCAAGATTGCCGAACCCATTCAGTTTATTGAGGGTGACTCCACGGAGGATCAGGTTCTGTTGCAGGCAGGCATTAACAAAGCCCGGTCGTTGATAACCACGCTGCCACTTGATGCGGACAACCTTTTTGTAGTACTTACAGCCCGGACGTTGAATCCGGATATCAACATCATTAGCCGGGCATCCAGCGAAAGCTCTGAAAGAAAATTACGTATGGCCGGCGTTAACAGCGTTGTTATGCCCGAACGCGTAGGCGGCGCCCACATGGCAACTCTTGTGGCACAACCCGATGTAATGGAGTTTATGGACCATTTGAACATCCATGGAGACTCGCCTGTTCGACTTATGGAAATTATGTGTAGCGATTTACCCAAAGACCTTTTGCATAAGCCCATCAAAGAGCTGGAATTACGGAAAAAAACCGGAGCCAACATCATCGGTTACAAAACATCTGCCGGCGAATACATCCTGAACCCCACGCCGGACACCAAACTTTATCCCGATTCAAAGATTTTTGTCCTCGGCACGAAAGAACAGGTTGAAGAGATGCAAAAAATTTTACACAGTACCATCAGTTTTCAAAATAATAAAAGCTAGCCTCGTTTTTTATGTTTATCACCTACCTTTCCTTTTTTTCAGGCTTTGCCATATTAATTGCCGGAGCACAAATGTTGGTAAACGGAGCCAGCAGCATCGGCATCAAATTAAAAATCTCACAGATGGTGATGGGACTCACCGTAGTAGCGCTGGGCACATCCCTTCCTGAACTTATTGTCAATATTTTTGCGGGAATCAAAGGAAACACCGACCTCGCCATTGGGAATATTCTCGGCAGCAACATTACCAATATGCTCCTCGTAGTAGGCGTAACCGCTATAATTATACCTATTCATTTTCAGAGAAAAACATTGCAAAGAGACATTCCGTTCAGCCTCTTTGCACCGATTTTACTGGCCTTGCTGGCCAATGATTTTATTTTCGGCCGACAAAATATTATCAGCCGCGCGGATGGTATCATATTGTTGATTTTTCTTGGCTTTTTCCTCTATTTCACCTTTTTCAAACAGGGGGAAACACCCGCTTCTGTGCAGGGAAGTATCAAACAATACTCCTGGGGATTTTCGCTACTGTTTATTGCGGTGGGTGGTCTTGGCCTCTATTTTGGCGGGAAATGGATTGTGGATGGAGCCGTAAAGATTGCCACAGTCATGGGTATTAGCCAAACTGCCATGGGACTGACACTGGTAGCCGGAGCCACTTCGCTTCCCGAGCTGGCCACCTCCATTATTGCCGCCCGGAAAAGCAATGCCGACATGGCACTCGGTAATGCCGTGGGTTCCAATATTCTAAATATCCTGTTGGTTTTGGGGGTAACGGCGTTGATAAAGCCTATCCCTTACGCCCCAAAGTTGAATATCGAACTGGGCCTTGTTTTTGCATCGGGGTTGCTGCTGCTGGTTTTTGCCAGACTAGGCAAAACAAAAAATACGCTAAACCGCTTTGAAGGTGTGCTGCTGGTGTTAATTTACGTAGCGTTTATCTATTTCACTACCATGTATCAATAAGATACCGGATTTGTTCAACCTCTTATCTCTTTTGTTTCATCTTTCGGCAAAAGAGGGCAAACCGCAGTTTCAAAAAGGGCATTTGACGTGGCAGGGAAGGACATTGAAACGGGTGGGGACCTCAGAACGGGCGACATTTTTCCGACAAAATAAAAAAGAACTGTTATTTTCTATCAAAAATGATTATTGAATACCATTTGCATGTATATTTGCACTGTTAAATAAATAACAAAAATGGAAAACAATCGTTATAAAAATATTCCCCACAAAACTATTGAGCGGCTAAGTCTGTATCGGCGCGCATTACATATTTGCAGCCGCAAGGGGAAAACATATATTTTCTCACACGAAATTGCTTCACTTTTGCATATTACTGCCGTTCAGGTCAGACGTGATCTTATGCTAATCGGCTATTCGGGGAGTCTTCGTAAGGGCTATAATATTAACGACCTGGTGAGTCTGATTGGTGAGCTCATCGACAGCCCCAAAGGTCAGAAAGTAGCCGTATTTGGGATGGGAAATCTCGGCAGAGCTCTTATCAACTATTTTCAGGGCAAAAGGGAAAAACTAAAAATTACTGCCGGCTTTGATACGAATCCCGAAAAGATAGGTCGCCAGATTGCCGGGATTAATTGCTATCCCGTGGATAAAACAGCAGAAATTATCGGTAAAGAAAATATTAAAATAGGCATTCTAACCGTCCCCGGCGATCAGGCCGACGAGACTGTCCGTATCATGGTAGAAGCAGGCATTAAAGGAATATTGAACTATACGCCAACGCCGGTAGAAGTTTCTGACGATGTGTATCTTGAGGAATATAACATGATAACATCACTGGAAAAAGTAGCATTCTACGTAAAAGAAAAAGGCTAAACAACTTCAATCTTTAAATATCACTCTCAGCAAGTGCAGCCTTTATCTTTGTTTCCAGTTCTTCCATAAGATCCGGATTATCGGAAAGGATTTTTTTCACTGCTTCCCGGCCCTGTCCCAGCTTGGTTTCTCCATAACTAAACCAGGAACCACTTTTCTTTATGATATCCTTATCCACACCAATATCAATAATCTCACCAATTTTGGAAATCCCTTCGCCATACATAATGTCAAACTCTGCCTTGCGGAAAGGTGGTGCCACTTTGTTTTTTACCACTTTTACACGCACGCGGTTACCGCGCACCTCATCGGTATCTTTAATCTGGCTAATACGGCGAATGTCCAAACGAACGGAAGCATAAAATTTCAAGGCATTGCCACCGGTAGTGGTTTCCGGATTTCCGAATACTATACCAATCTTTTCGCGCAACTGGTTAATAAAGATACAAATAGTATTGGTTTTACTGATGTTGGCTGTCAGTTTCCTCAATGCCTGCGACATAAGACGTGCCTGCAAGCCCATTTTAGAATCTCCCATTTCACCTTCAATCTCACTTCTCGGCGTCAGGGCAGCCACCGAGTCGATCACAATCACATCGATGGCCCCCGAACGAATCAGGTTATCCGTGATTTCCAACGCCTGCTCACCGTTGTCGGGCTGCGCCATCAAAAGATCTTCAACATTCACACCCAGCTTGGCAGCATAATAGCGGTCGAAAGCATGCTCGGCATCAATGAAAGCGGCAATGCCTCCCTTTTTCTGTGCCTCGGCAATTACATGCAATGCCAGGGTTGTTTTTCCCGACGATTCGGGACCAAAAATCTCCGTTACCCTGCCTTTGGGAATTCCGTCAACACCCAGTGCAAAATCCAGCCCGATGGAACCGGTAGAAATGGAAGGAATCTTCTCCACACTCGTAGCTCCCAACCGCATAATGGCACCTTTACCGTATGTTTTTTCGAGTTTCCCCAGCGTTGCCTCGAGGACTTTTAATTTATTCTGCCTCTCTTTTTCGAGATTTTGATTAGCTTTATCCGTTGTCATTTTATTCAAGATTTAATTTTTTAACAATTTGTTCCGTGTGTTCTTTCGTTTTTACTTTGCCGAAGACCTCTATAATTTTACCCTCTTCGTCAATCACAAAGGTTGAGCGAACAAGACCTTCGTACTCTCTGCCGTAAAGTTTCTTTGGCCCCCAGGCACCGTACGCCTTAATTATTTTCTTTTCCGGATCCGACAAAAGCGGAAACGGCAAATCGTATTTGGCGATAAATTTACGGTGTGAGGCCACACTGTCAGGACTTACGCCCACCACGGCATAGCCTTTTGAGAGCCAATAATCGTAGTTGTCGCGAAAGTTGCAGGCCTCGTTGGTACAACCCGCCGTATTATCTTTGGGATAAAAGTAAAGAATCAGTTTTCTTCCTCTGAAACCGGTTAGCGAAACAGGATTCTCATCCTGATCAACAGCCGTAAAATCAGGCGCTAAGTCTCCTATATTAAGTTTTGTCATAAGTTTATATATTGGTAAACAAATATACAAATTTTCCCGAATGAAAAAGTGCCGTTTATTGATACCTTAAATCCGTAACCGTTGACAAGACAAAAGATAAATAACAATTGCCTGACCATTGAATGACAACTGTTTGACGACTGTTTGACAACCGAATGCCAACACACCCCCAACCCCTAAAGAGGCGTCCCAACGCTCAGCAATAAAATCAACTCATGACAACCGAATGACCATTGAATGACAACCATTTGACAACCGTTAGACCATCGCCTGACTACTGAATGACCACTGAACGACCCGGTTTTCTGACTCCTTCACTTTCCCCCGTTTTCCCCATAAAACTTACACCATTGCGATAATCCACATTCGTCGCATTTGGGTTTGCGGGCAAGGCAGACATAGCGGCCATGTAAAATAAGCCAGTGATGTGCCAGCGGAATCAACGAATCGGGAATGTATTTTACCAACTGCTTTTCCGTTTCCAACGGCGTTTTTGCACCAATGGTTAGCCCCAGCCGGGCAGCGACCCTGAAAACATGTGTATCCACAGCCATGACGGGCTTATTAAACACAACAGAGGCAATGACGTTGGCGGTTTTTCTGCCCACGCCCGGAAGTTTTTGCAGTTCGTCGATATCGGAAGGCACTTCGCTACCAAAATCCGTCAGCAGCATTTTGGCCATTCCCGACAAATGTCTGGCTTTGTTGTTGGGATAAGAACAACTCTTAATCAGCTCAAAAATATCAGGCACTTCAGCCCGCGAAAGGCTTTCCACATCAGGATAGTACCGAAAAAATTCCTGTGAAATAATATTGACTCTTTTGTCGGTGCACTGTGCTGACAAAATCACCGCCACCAGCAACTGGTAAGGATCATGGTAATGCAACTCGGTCTTGGCATAGGGCTGATGTACTTTAAAATATTCAATAATGTTCTCGAAACGTTCTTTACGTGTCATAAAATAATTTTTTACAAAAATGGAGAAAATCTTTCATACCGGACAATTCTTTTCCGGGAAAACGGGAAAGATGACAATCGCCGGACCTTTCATTTTATTTTTATTTAACACTTAAAATAAACTTCTTTTGGGAATAAATCATTAATTTTGTAAAGGACAAAAAGACAACTTAATATGGCACAGGAAATCGAACTCAAATTTTTAGTTAAAGGCGCCTTTAAACCCTTCGTAACAGAAAGGTTAGAAATAACACAAGCCTATCTTTCCACCCAGCCTAATCGTACCGTCAGAATCCGTATTCAGGATGGAAAGGGTTACATTAACATTAAAGGAGCAGCCAGAATCTCCGGTATTGTGCGTTTTGAATGGGAACAGGAAATCCCGCTGCAAGATGCAAAAGACCTCATGGAACTTCGCGAATCGGGATTGGTGATAAAAACGCGCCACATTGTGCCAGCAGGAAACGGACTGAAATTTGAAGTGGATGAATTTCACGGAGACAATCAGGAGCTTTTATTGGCCGAGATAGAACTTCCCAGCACAAGCACATACTTTGAAAAACCGGAATGGCTTGGTCAGGAAGTTACCGGAAATCCCGCCTTTTACAGTGCCGAACTTTCAAAAAATCCTTACTGTAACTGGAAAGAGCTTGATTTTTAATATTGAAGTTGTTTTAAAATACCGGAGTCCGAAAATATCCAAAGGATTTTTCCAGACTCCACCTTTTTAAACCATACAGGAATTTTTAATTCATCAGGATATTTATGTTTCCCATACTTTTTGTTTTAAAAACATGGACGCCTGCAGCATAGGCCAAAAGGTATTGAATAACTCCCGGTGAAGGTTTGTGCAGATCAGCATTTTTTGTATGTCGGGGCTTACACTTAAATTGATCCTGAAAATCGTCCGAAGTAAGAAATTGTTGCATACGCAAAAGATTATAAATGAAGAAACTCTTCTTATCAAGAATTTAACGACAATTCCTGATAATTATTTCACACCCGGGAAAACTTTTTTAAAAAAGCGGTACTATGTCAATTTATGTGGATAACTTGTTGTTGCTGATCGATGAAGTTGTTTAAATTTTAAACGCCTTCGCAGTATCCGCCGAAAGCGGAACAGGCTGGTTTGCGATTTGATTTTTGTGTTTTGTTTTAACCCCCTAAACTTTGGGAATTAATTAGCAAACAAAAAATTACCGTGTCAGGATAATATTTTTCTCTTTAATCAGTTTCCGCAAATTTATTAGAGCATAACGCATCCGTCCCAACGCAGTATTGATGCTCACCTCGGTTTGTTCGGCAATATCTTTAAAACTCAATCCGGCATAACATCGCAGGTAGAGCACCTCTTTTTGCTCTGCGGGGAGGTGTCCCATGAGTAACTGAATATCTTTATGAATCTGCTCCGTTACCAAAATATCTTCAATACCCGGGTCGGTAACTTTAAGCGTATCCATGAGGTTGTATTGGTCGTTAGCCACTTCGGCAAAATTCAGCTTCTTCTGTTTCCTGAAATGGTCAATAACCAAGTTGTGTGCAATACGCATAACCCATTGAATAAATTTACCCTCATCGTTATAGTTTCCTGATTTTAAGGTATTAATAACCTTCACAAAGGTATCCTGAAACAAATCATCAGCGAGCTGCTTATCCTTTACCATCACAAAGATATAGGAATAGAGCCGCGTTTGATGGCGTTCAATAAGTTCTTGTAAACTGGAGGGTTTACCTTCGAGAAATTCGCGGATAAGCCGGTGTTCACCAATTGCTTCCATTTTCATATGCCACTTGTTTTGGTTTCAGAAAAATAGTAAGCTTTTACTCAATAGGCAAAGTGCTTTAAAGTGATTTTAACGTTTGTTTTGAATTGCAAATATAAAGGTTAAAAGAAAAAAAGCAAATAAATTTTTAATTTTGTCGCTTATTTTCTCCTATGATTATCGAAACAAGCCGGATAAATCCAAAAGATTACATTGTTGTTGTCAGATCGCGAGTCAACAATTTAAAAAATCTCAGCGTTGCCATTCCGCGCCGTAAGCTGGTGGTTATTACCGGCTTATCAGGCTCCGGGAAGTCATCATTGGCTTTTGATACGCTTTATGCCGACGGTCAGCGCCGCTATGTGGAGAGCCTGAGTTCTTATGCCCGGCAATTTCTCGGACGTATGGATAAACCCGATGTGGATGCTATTTTGGGTATTTCACCCGCCATTGCCATCGAACAAAAGGTAAAAACACGCAATCCGCGCTCTACGGTGGGAACTTCCACCGAAGTTTACGAGTATCTGAAACTTCTGTTCGCCCGTACCGGAAAAACCTGGTCTCCCATCTCCGGCCGGCAGGTAAAACGTCATCGCGTAAGCGATGTTACACGCTTTATCCTTTCCCTTCCGGATGAAACCAATGTACTGATTTTTGCACCACTGAAAACCAATGGCAGCCGCAGCCTGAAACAACAACTGCAAATACTATTGCAACAGGGGTTTAGCCGAATCATGAGCCGGGATAAAATCAGAAGAATAGAAGAGGTACTGGACGGAATAACAGATAAAACCAAACCTAAAGGATGCTATCTTGTTATTGACCGCATCAGGGTAACCCACGATGAAAAAGAGTTGGAAGCACGCATTGCCGACTCGGTACAAACAGCTTTTTACGAAGGAGATGGTTACCTGAAAATATCTTATGATACGGAGGACAAACCTCAGACAGCGGATTTCTCCCATCGCTTTGAACTGGACGGTATTCAGTTTGAGGAGCCTTCGGCTAACCTCTTTACTTTTAACAATCCCTATGGCGCCTGCAAGCGTTGCGAAGGTTTCGGGAATATAATGGGCATTGACGAGAAACTGGTGATACCCCATCCGGCACTTTCCGTTTTCGATGGAGCCATCGCCTGCTGGAAAGGAGAAAAAATGGGGCAGTGGAAAGAACGGCTCATCAAAAACGCTTACAAGTTCGATTTCCCTATCCACAAACCTTACTACCAACTCACCGAAGAGCAAAGAGAACTACTATGGGCCGGAAACCGCTATTTCGGGGGGCTAAACGACTTTTTTATCTTTCTTGAGGAACAGACATACAAAATTCAATACCGTGTCATGCTTTCGCGCTACCGTGGAAAAACGGTTTGTACCGAATGCAAAGGTACCCGTCTGCGCAAAGATGCCAACTATGTGAAAGTCGCCGGAAAAACTATTTCCGAAATTGTCCGAATGCAGCTTAACAAAAGCCTTGCGTTTTTTAAGAATATTAAGCTCAGCGATGCGGATGAAAAAATTGCCCGCCGGCTGCTGCTGGAAATTGTCAACAGGCTGCAGTATCTGAATGATGTTGGTCTGGGTTATCTCACGCTCAACCGCCCTTCGGCCACACTCTCAGGAGGCGAATCGCAGCGCATCAACCTTGCCACTTCGCTGGGTAGTTCGCTGGTAGGTTCCATGTATATTCTTGACGAGCCCAGCATTGGCCTGCATCCGCGCGATACCCGGAGGCTTATTAAAGTCTTAAAACGCTTGCGCGATATTGGCAACACGGTCATTGTGGTGGAACACGAAGAGGACATCATCAGAACCGCCGACCAGATTATCGATATCGGTCCCGATTCGGGCGAACATGGCGGCGAATTAATTTTTCAGGGCGATTTTGACGAGCTGAAAGACAACGACATCAGCTATACCGCACTATACATGACGGGCAGAAAGCACATTGAAATTCCGGCACACCGGCGACACTGGAATAACTATATTGAGGTAAAAGGCGCTTTTGAACACAACCTGAAAAACCTCCATGTAAAAATCCCGCTCAACGTGCTGACTGTGGTTACGGGAGTCAGCGGATCGGGTAAATCAACGCTGGTGCGCGACATTCTGTTCTCCTCTCTGAAAAGACAGCTTAACGGAGAAGTAACCTCCGACCGGAAATTTGCGCTGCTCGAAGGAGAAATTAATCGCATCCAACGGGTGGAATACATCGACCAGAACCCCATTGGACGCTCTTCACGTTCCAATCCGGCTACTTACCTGAAAGCTTTTGACGAAATACGCCAGCTTTTTGCCAACCAGCCGCTGGCCAGATTGCGGGCTTACAAACCCGGTTATTTCTCTTTTAACATTCCGGGAGGCCGGTGCGAACAGTGTGAAGGAGAAGGTATTATAAAAGTAGAAATGCAGTTTATGGCCGACATTTATCTGAAATGTGATGCCTGCAACGGACAGCGTTTTAAAGACGAAGTACTGGAGGTGAAATACCGCGACAAAACCATCTCGGATATCTTAGGTCTCACGGTGGACGATGCCATCGAATTCTTCGGCGAGGCAACACAAAACAAAGCGCTGGAAAAGAAGATTATCGAAAAAATAAGACCGCTGCAGGAGACAGGGCTGGGCTATCTGCGGCTCGGACAAAGCTCAAACACGCTCAGCGGCGGCGAAGCACAGCGCATCAAGCTGGCTTTTTTCCTCTCGAAAGGACAGGGAGCTGCCCCCACCCTTTTCATTTTCGACGAGCCAACCACCGGGCTGCACATCCACGACATCAGCAAACTGCTTCAGTCCTTTAATGCACTGATTGAAAACGGCCACAGCATTATCGTGATTGAACACAATGCCGAAATTATCAAATCCGCCGACTGGATTATCGATATGGGACCGGAAGGTGGCGACCGCGGCGGGCAGATTGTTTTTGAAGGTACGCCGGAAAAAATTGTGAATTGTGAAAAGTCTTATACAGGCAAATTCCTACGGGAAAAGCTGCATTAAAACTGTTTTTCTGATGAACTGCTTCAAACGTCTCCGCTTGAAGTATGGAATAAACGGCTGTATAGAATGCTCATGAAAATCAAAACTCAGAATTCTTTTTCCAATACTTCCCCGATAACATTTTTCAACCCCGGCAGGTTATTGGCGACAATGTCCCATACCGCTTCCATTTTGATTTGAAAATATTCATGAGATATTAGGTTTCGGAAAGCCATGACCTGATACCAGGGGTAATCATACTTTTCCAATAAGGCCGGTTCAATATGAACAACTGCCTCCCCAATGACACTGAACTGAAACAGAACAGCGCTGACAAGCAACGGGTTATCAACAAAACTATCGCTTGTTACATCGTGCGTAAACGACTCAATCTCAAGAATCGCATCCCACATGTGCGTTAGTCTCTCATAGCTTTCTTTTCTTCTATCTTTCATAAATTAACTTCAAATCGGACTTCACATTTTTCAAAATATGTGGTTTAAAAGAATCAATAAAACCCACATCAATTTTTCTGTTCACAACATTCTCCAATTGATACTGTATCCCGGCCAGGTCGAAATAACTGAAGCCTTCCTCCGTTTCCACAGCCAAATCAATATCGCTGTCCGGTCTGTCATCCTGACGCGAGAAAGAACCATAAACCCAGGCACGACGAATCTTTGGAAATTGTTTTAACTTGCTGATAATCCGGTCGATAATTGATTTCCTGTCGATTGACTGAAAGGTGGTGTAAGCCATTTGTTCTTCTGCAGCTTTCAAAGCCTCTTTTGCATAAGCCTCGTTGCCTATTTCGTAAATTATCCGGTCGCTCAGGTAGGCTATCAGCATCTCTTTTTTATCGTAATGAAAAAACTCCGCCAGTTTCAGCACATGGGCTTTGGAGGGTCTCCGCAAACCTCTTTCAATTTTACTCAGAACCGCCTGATCCATTTCCAGGAAGGCAGCCACCTTGCGTAAAGGATAGCCTTCTTTTATTCTCAATTCCCGGATTAAACTACCGACACCTTGCATTTTAGATAACTTTTATCATGACAAAAATAGTCAAATTTATTCAAACAAGCAAACATTATATAAGTCTTTTATTTATTACTGTTTACATGCCTTTTAATTGTAGGGGACTTCTAATAATTACTTCGCATCAAGATTTTCAGAGTTTTTTATAGACGATGAAAATTTTTCTCAATAGCTACGGCTATTCAGAAAAATTTATGCCTTGCATCTTGTTCATCTCATTTGTTTCTTGAAAGAAAGGAATTATTAGAAGTCCCCTGTATTAACAATCGATGTGATTACCCGGTTCATTTCCCTGAGAACCATCGGATAATTTATGGCTTCCTTCGCCAATAATGCTTACTTTTGCTTATCATAAATCAACAAATTATTTAACAAAACATGAGAAAAACATTTTACTATTTGGCAGGAATCTTCATCATGGCCTTTTGTCAATTAAAAATGACAAATGACCAATAACAATTCACCAATATGAACCGCGAAGCCAACAGAAAAAAAGTTTTGGAATACTTTGAACATTTGGATATTCCTTATGATATTTACGAACATCCCCCGTTGGACACAATTGAAATCGCATTGAAATACTGGAAAGATATTGATGCCACGCATTGTAAGAATCTGTTTTTCAGAAATCACAAAGGAGACCGCCATTATCTTGTCATCATAAAAGACACCACACCTTTTGATATTCACAGTCTGGAGAAAATGTTGCATCAGGGTAAACTGAGTTTTGCCTCCGAAAAGCGGATGATCAAATATCTCGGTGTGAAACCGGGTTCTGTTTCGCCGTTTGGTTTAATCAACGACAACGGGCATCATGTTTATGTTTTTCTTGATGAGCAGTTGCAAAAAGTCGAAAAAGTGAGTTTTCATCCCAACGACAACACGGCCAGCGTGGTGATTCGCTTTTCTGATTTAATGAAGTTCTTAAACGAGCGCCAAAACGGATTTGAGTTTATTAATCCAACACCCGAAAATAATTAAAATTTACAACCATGGATAAACTTGCAGTAAACGTAAATTCTGAAATTGGCAAAATAAAAGGGGTCATTGTGCATACCCCCGGGGCCGAAGTGGAAAACATGACACCCGAAAATGCAGTTCGTGCGCTGTATAGCGACATTTTAAACCTGAGTGTGGCCATTCCCGAATATGATGAGTTTGTGGGTGTGTTGAAAACGCGGACAAAGGTTTTTGAGGCGGTCGATTTGTTACAAACAGTTCTGGGAAACGACAGCGTCAGGGAAAGCCTGCTTGAGAAAGTTTGCAAACACGAAAGCCATTCGCAGAAACGTTACAATCTTTGCAACTACATAAAAACACTTTCCGCACCCAAACTGGCTTCAAAGCTCATCGAAGGGGTGGAAATGCAAAAAAATAACCTCACCAGCTTTCTTGATAATGAACGCTTTTCGTTAAGCCCACTGCCAAATTTCTTTTTCACCCGTGATGCCAGTTTCTCAATAGGAAACCAGGTAATAATTAGCAAAATGGCCAATGCTGTCCGCGACCGGGAAGCACTGATTATGGAAACCATTTTTTCTCACCACCCCCTGTTTGACACGACAGCCGTCAACCCGGTCTTAGACTTTGACGATAGCGGAAGAGGAACTATCGAAGGCGGCGATGTGCTTGTGGTACGTAAGGACGTACTCGTTATCGGCACCGGCGACCGGACCACCACGCAGGGCATCGACAGCATGATTGAATACATGAAGACAAAACCCGGTGTGAATCATATTCTGGTACAGGAACTTCCTTACAAACCAGAATCGTTTATCCACCTCGACATGGCCTTTACTTTTCTTGACAAAGACCAGTGCATGATTTTTGAGCCACTGATACTGAACTCTTCGCGTTACCTGAGCATTCACATTACCATTGATGGCGACAAGGTTACTAAAATTCGTGAAGAGAAAGATTTACTGCAAGCGCTGAAGAAACTGGGGATTGATATGGAACCGGTGAGCTGCGGCGGCAATAACCATCTCTACTACCAGGAGCGGGAACAGTGGCAGAGCGGTGCTAACTTTTTTGCACTGGAGCCGGGAAAGGTGATGGGATACGAACGCAACGTGCACACCATAGAAGCCATGAACCGCCATGGTTTTGAAATTGTCAAAGCATCCGATGTTATCAATGGAAAAGTTCATTTGGACGATTATAAAAAGGTAGTGGTAACTATCAAAGGCAACGAACTCTCGCGTGGTGGCGGCGGCGCCCGTTGTATGACCATGCCCGTCGCAAGAGAAGATGTCGAATGGTAGGACAAGTAAAAATATAAAAAATAAAAGTAAGTACAATGGATAACAACTGCCTGACCATCGCCTGACAATTGTTTGACAACAGAATGACAGCGACGCGAATAAACCATGACCAAAGAAGAAGCCAAAATACGGATTGACGAGCTGTGTGAAACGTTGCAGGAACACAATTACTGCTATTATGTGCTGGCACAGCCGTTGATTAGCGATTTTGAGTTCGACCAAAAGCTGAAAGAGCTGGAACAGCTGGAGGTCTCTTATCCCGAATTTGTCCGGCCAGACTCCCCTACCCACCGTGTGGGTGGCGAGCCGACAAAGGATTTTCCCTCGGTGAAACACAAATACCCTATGCTTTCTCTCTCTAACAGCTACTCGCTGGATGAAATCAGAGAATTTGACGCACGGGTACGGAAAGCCATTGGGCAAAACGTGGAATATGTCTGTGAGCTGAAATACGATGGCCTCGCTATTAGCCTGACCTACACGGACGGATTACTAACACAAGCCGTTACCCGCGGCGATGGCGTTCAGGGCGATGAGGTAACCAACAACGTGAAGACTATCCGCAGCATTCCGCTGCGCTTACGTGGCCACTACCCGCCGGAACTGGAAATCAGGGGTGAAATTGTGATGCCACGTGCGGAGTTTGAACGTCTGAACAACGAACGGGAAGAGATTGGCGACAACCCGTTTGCCAATCCGCGTAATGCCGCAGCCGGCTCGCTGAAAATGCAGGATCCGAAAGAAGTGGCCAAACGCAACCTCGATGCCTACCTTTACTACATTCCGAATCCTCCGGAAAACGTAAAAACCCATTATGATGCGCTGAAACAAGCCAAAACCATGGGATTGAAAGTCTCCGATAACATGGCCATCTGCAAGAATATGGACCAGATTATGGAGTATATCAACGACTGGGATCGGGGACGGCGACACCTTCCCTACGATATCGACGGCATTGTCATAAAGGTGAATGATTTGGACTTGCAGCAACAACTGGGATTTACCGCCAAAAACCCACGGTGGGCCATTGCTTACAAATTTAAAGCCGAGCGGGTGGAGACATTGCTGGAATCCATTGATTATCAGGTTGGAAGAACCGGAGCAGTTACACCTGTAGCCAACCTGCAACCGGTGCAACTGGCCGGCACCACCGTAAAACGTGCCAGCCTGCACAACGCGGACATTATTGCGCGGTTGGATGTGCGCATTGGCGATACTGTTTACGTGGAAAAAGGCGGAGAAATCATCCCAAAGATTATAGGTGTAAATCCGGACAAACGGCCTGCCGGTGCACAGCCGGTGAAATTCATCGACCGTTGCCCGGAATGCGGCACACCACTAATACGCAAAGAGGGCGAAGCCGCCCATTACTGTCCCAACGAAGACGCCTGCCCACCCCAGATCAAAGGCAAATTGGAGCATTTTATTTCGCGCAAAGCCATGAACATCGACAGCCTCGGCGAAGGCAAAATCGAAATACTGTACGACCACAGACTGGTGAAAAATGTTGCCGATCTTTATGATTTGACTTATGACCGGCTTTTCGGACTGGAAAAAGTTATCCAAAGCGAAGAAGGTAAAAAAGAGAAGCGTATCAGCTTTCGCAAAAAAACGGCAGAAAACATTATCAAAGGCATTAAACAATCGAAAAACGTGCCTTTTCCACGGGTGCTTTATGCGCTGGGCATTCGCTATGTGGGCGAAACCGTTGCCAAAAAACTGGCAGCATATTTCAAAACTATCAACCGGCTCATAGCCGCCACTTTTGAGGAGCTGATACAGGTGGAGGAAATCGGAGATAAAATTGCCGAATCGGTACTTTTGTTTTTCCAAAAACCTATCCACCGGGAAATTGTGGAACGCCTCAGAGCACATGGCGTGCAAATGGAGCTTACCGAAGCACAGGCTTCGGAACCGCAGTTGTTACAGGGAAAATCTTTTGTGGTGAGTGGTGTGTTTGAACGTCATTCACGCGATGAAATCAAGGCATTGATTGAACGATATGGCGGCAAAAATGTCAGCTCCATATCTTCCAAAACCAACTATGTCCTCGCCGGCACCAATATGGGCCCGGCAAAAAAAGCAAAAGCCGAAAAGCTGGATATTCCCATTATTTCAGAGGAGGAGTTTGAGGGGATGATTGAAACTAAATAACCTGCATTGAGCCATCACAGATTTTGTGTTCCGGAATCCGGTTATTTAGAATGGGGATTAACGCAATAATTTACAGAAGTTTAATCAGATTTTCAATAAAAATAGCGAGACCAATCAGAATGATGAAAACGGAAAATATGCGGCGTAACCAGCGTTGGTCGATACGCCTGGCGTAAAAAGCGCCGATGATTCCTCCTAACGAACCACCCACAACAAATACTGCGCTGATCATTAAATTGATTTCGCGCCCCTGAATCAGGTAGCTCACCAACCCAAACATCCCGAAAAGGAAAATGATGAATAAAGAGGTGGCAATGGCTTCCTTCATTTTAAGATATGCACCGAGAAAAAGCGCCGGAACCAGCAGGAAACCACCACCTATACCAAAAAATCCACTGGCGAGACCGGTAAGGAAACCAAGGGTTAAAATTCTTGGATAATTGATGAGTGTTGAATCCGTTTCTTCTTTTCTCTCCGGCATTTTTTTCGAAGTCATCAGATAACCGATATAAATCATCAACAAAGCAAAAATGAGCAATAAAACAGGACCTTTAATCTGCTTGTTGATGAGTGCACCAAGGTAGGTACTTACAATTCCCGGGGCAGCCATGAAAAAGGCAATCTTGAATTTCACCAGCGACTGTCGCATGTAACTAACTGACGAAATTAGTGATGTAACTCCCACCGCAACCAATGAAGTTCCAATGGCCAAATGAATGTCTTCGCCAACAAGATACACCAATAAAGGAACCGCAAGGATAGAACCGCCACCGCCAGTCAGCCCCAGCGCGCCACCTGATAAAAGACCGCTGAGCAATGCAAAAAACCAGGATAAAGTCATCGATTAATTTGTTTAAAAGACTAAATTTTGTGAATCTGTATAGCACTTCCGGCTTCGTAGTTATCCCACTTTACAGGAAGATCTGTTTCAATCCATTCCTCGATGCCTCCTTCCAGGTTATACACATTATCATATTTTTCCTTTATTAAAAAAAGTATGACATCACGACTTCTATTACCACTGCGACATCCGACAATGACCTCCCTGTCCGGGGGAACTTCCCTAAACCGGAAAGCAAACTCACTTTGAGGGATGAATAATTGCTCTTCCACATCGAAAGCTACCATTTCTATTTCTTCCGATTCACGAATATCCAGCAACAAAGCGCCATTTTGTATTCTCTCGTAAGCAGTTGCCGGATTGACTTCTTTGATTTCCTGATGCATATTCTGATGAATTATAAATGAAAAAGATTATTCTTTTCCGGCATAAAGTGAAAATTAAAAGCAAGACCATTATTACCCGAACGAATACGAGGTGATCATATTTTTTCATTTTAGCAGAATGAAACCTTTTTTTTTATTCTGCCGGCAAATGTAAGGCAGAATGAAACAAGGTTCGCATATTATTTCTTTATCAGGCATAACCAAAGATCATAATGGAGGAGGTCAGCATTACACGTGCGTAACCGGGAAATAACGATGGGGAAATAAGGTTGACGTGTTTATGGAGGGTGAGTCTGAGGAGATAGTTGGGGACAACACTTCAAATTTTTAGTATGAAACGAAACAATAAGTAATACTATCCCCAAAGCAGACGCAAGGTTAATATCGAAATACTAATCCTTTGAAATAAGGATACAACTTCAAAACAAGACTATACAATCCAGCCAGAAGCTACAGGTATCTCTTTAATACAGAAATCCAAAAAGCCATAGCGGCAGTACACCGGGAGCACCGGTTTCGATGTCATCTTTCTCAACAAATACATCAAGGTGGCCGGCAATTTGTTTTCGTGTTTTATTTTTTATTACTTTTGTGCAAATTAGATATTCAATATCTAAATTGTAAGGCTCATGTTTATAAACAGGCAAATAGCACGAGAAATAAAAGAGGCAGCCGGCCAAATGCCGGTAATCAGCATAACCGGCCCGAGGCAATCGGGAAAAACGACTTTGGCAAGAGCCTTGTTTCCCGATTACAAATATGTTAACCTTGAAGATATTGAGCAACGTGACTTTGCACTGGCCGACCCGAAAGGTTTTCTTCAAACAACAGGAGAAAGGGCTATCATTGATGAAATACAATATGTCCCGGAATTGTTTTCTTACATCCAAATACGAGCCGATGAAACAGATAAAAAGGGTATTTACATATTAACCGGCTCTCAAAATTTCCTCTTACGGGAAAAAATCTCGCAAACGCTTGCCGGAAGGGTTGCCATCTTTAATCTGCTTCCGCTCTCCGTTGCAGAGTTAGATGAGTATGGTTTGGTTACCGATGATCCGGAAAGTTTAATGCACAAGGGTTTTTATCCCAGGCTGTATTCTTCTAAAATCAATTATAGCAACTGGTTGAATGACTATATTCAAACATATATTGAAAGGGATGTAAGGCAAATAGTTAATGTAGGCGATCTAAATTCATTCAGGCAATTTATAAAGGTGTGTGCCGCAAGATCAGGGCAACTGATCAACCTGTCGGAGATAGGAAACGACATTTCGGTTTCGTACAAAACGGTGAAACGGTGGCTTTCGATACTCGAAGCAAGTTATATCATTTTTACGGTTATGCCGTATTATAAAAACTTTAATAAACGTATTATCAAATCTTCAAAAATCTACTTTTATGATACGGGAGTTGCATGTAATCTATTGAATATCAGAAACCCTTCGGATCTTTCTTTTCATTATTTGAGAGGTGGTATTTTCGAGGGCTTTATTTTAAGCGAATTTAAAAAATATATGTTAAATCACAAAATACCGGGAGAAATATACTTCTTTCGTGATTCGGCCGGAAACGAAGTGGACGCGATCATTGAGGCGAACGGGAAATTCATACCTGTTGAAATAAAAGCCGGCAAAACGATTAAGCCGGAATTTTTCAAAGGACTTTTGTATTTAAAAAACCTCCTTAAACTTACCGAATTGCAGGATTTTGTTATTTACGGAGGTGATACTACACAAAAAAGAGCCAATACAACGGTTTACGGATGGAAAAATGCAAACAAGGTATTATACCAATTTTAAATTAAACACCAATTTTCATTTGCGAATTTAAGGTTTAATACAAAAACCCAAACAGCCACAAAGGCAGTACACCGGGAGCACCGGTTTCGATGT